>JAEUUQ010000028.1 GCA_016787505.1 Saprospiraceae bacterium
TATCGATGAAAAATGGAAAGAGCACCTCCGCTCGATGGACGAACTCAAGGACTCGGTACAAGCCGCTTCTTTCGAACAAAAAGACCCCCTCGTGATCTATAAGATGGAGGCGTTTAATTTGTTTGAGCAATTGGTATTCGATATCAACGAAGCGGTGACGGCCTACCTCACCAAAGGTATGCTGGTATTACCCGACGGCAGCCCCCTGGAGCAAGCCGCCGAACGCCGCTCTGTCGAAAATACCCGCGTCCGCACCAACCGAAATCCACAAGATGAAGCCCGCGCTGCCGCCGAAGGCGCAAGCCGCGGCATAAAACAGGAAACCGTGCGCCGCACTTCCGATAAGGTAGGCCGCAATGACCCCTGTCCCTGTGGTAGCGGCAAGAAGTTCAAGCACTGCCACGGCAGGGATCTTTGAAACGACGGAAGACTGTACGACTGTAAGACTTTACGACTGTACGACTCGCGAACGAGGTGACATCTTCATCGCTCTGTGTGACTGTGCCAGCCAGGCCGTTCGTTGAGCGGAGTCGAAACGAGCACGCTACAATTTCGGAATTCGGATTTTCGATTTCGGATTTTTACCAGGATAAATCCGCAGTCCGCAATCCGAATTCCGCAATCGGCAGTAAGACCGGCCCAGCAAACAGAGCCGCTCGTTGAGCGGAGTCGAAACGAGCATCCAGGCAAGCGGAGATATCATAATAATGCTTAACTTTCAGTCGTTCTTTGAGGATAGGGATAAACGCGGAATATCATCAAGATGTTGATGTTTCAACAATTTGGCCTTATTTTCATGTCTCAGGCTGTTAAAATCTCTTTTTTATAAAGATTTTCGAGCAGGCTGTATGACAAAAAAGACCGTCAATAAATTGTTGAAGATAAAAAACAGGGTGCGTGTATAATGTTCTAACAATACCAGGCAGAGATAATTCCGCTGCAACATGCTTTAATGGCTTGATAATGAGCCGAATGACTAAAATTAGCTCTAGGAGTGATATGTGCCGACCATAGGGCACTGCGACACTCCCCGTCGAGATTCTCGGCGAGACTTTTTAGCGAGGCTAGGAGTGATATGTGCCGACCATAGGGCACTGCGACTTTTGTTCGGTTTGACCAGCAACCACTTCGGCGACTAGGAGTGATATGTGCCGACCATAGGGCACTGCGACAATACGGGGTGCTGCGTAGCCAGCGCCAGTGTCTAGGAGTGATATGTGCCGACCATAGGGCACTGCGACTACTACACCGCATCTTTTGCTACTTCCAGTATTGCTAGGAGTGATATGTGCCGACCATAGGGCACTGCGACAAGAAATCTCCAAGTGTATTTTGATCTTTCTGGGGCTAGGAGTGATATGTGCCGACCATAGGGCACTGCGACTTCCTTCGGGACACAAAACAAGGTGCTGCACGAGCCTAGGAGTGATATGTGCCGACCATAGGGCACTGCGACGTCCGCACGTCGAGGATTGCACGATTCGGGTTGGCTAGGAGTGATATGTGCCGACCATAGGGCACTGCGACATCGGTTGGGATGGCGGTGGAGTGTGCGTCGCCTTCTAGGAGTGATATGTGCCGACCATAGGGCACTGCGACACTGAAGAGACCCACTTGCCTTTCGCATCTCTCTAGGAGTGATATGTGCCGACCATAGGGCACTGCGACATTCAACCAAGCCCGGATACCTTTGTTGGAATTGCTAGGAGTGATATGTGCCGACCATAGGGCACTGCGACGTCAAGCCGGAAATACTTTGGGTCGTCACACCCGTGTCTAGGAGTGATATGTGCCGACCATAGGGCACTGCGACCAGCGTGACGCCGAGGGCATTGATAGCGGCGAGTTGCTAGGAGTGATATGTGCCGACCATAGGGCACTGCGACACTATGGATTCATTGACCATAACTCCTGTCAGCTAGGAGTGATATGTGCCGACCATAGGGCATTTTTTGATGTTTGATGTTTGATTTTTGATGTTGAATTGGCAGAGGAGTTATGGGTTGTGAGTTATGGGTTATAAACGCTACTCGTCACCAACTGGGTCAGTTCTTTGACGTCACCACCACAGTCAGTTCCAGGACGTCACCTTGTCACTTAAAAAGAGTGATATGTGCCGACCATAGGGCACTGCGACAGATATAGCAATAAGTGAAAGAGCAGCCAAAGAACTAGGAGTGATATGTGCCGACCATAGGGCACTGCGACGGAGAGAGGCAGGGGTTCTGCTCCCCAGGTTTTTTCTAGGAGTGATATGTGCCGACCATAGGGCACTGCGACTCGACCGCCCGGCATTGGTGCACAGGGCGTTTATCTAGGAGTGATATGTGCCGACCATAGGGCACTGCGACTGCAACGCCGGGTGATCATACGCCCCGCCGGTCTAGGAGTGATATGTGCCGACCATAGGGCACTGCGACAAGCGGGTCATACAAACTTGGTGCGAGTAGTACGCTAGGAGTGATATGTGCCGACCATAGGGCACTGCGACGTGGCTCTTTAGCTTGAACCCCAGGTTAAGTAATCTAGGAGTGATATGTGCCGACCATAGGGCATTACTGGGAACTTAACAGAGATGGAGGGAGGGAGTGTGAGATTGAGAGAGGGGGGGATTACTGGTACTGACTGCCGACTGCTGATTGCTGACTGCTATTTTGTGAGCTATATGTGCCAATTTTCCACAAAGTTTTTTTAACTTTATTTTATCACTATTTTAATTAGTAGAAAGTCATTTAACCCATAAAAAATAAAAATAGAAAAAATGGAAAAGGTCACTTTATCTCCTATTAACCAGATAGAACTGCAGCGTTGGGTACAGATCCTTGACGCTAATAACATACTTTATGACATAAGTAACAATCGCGGAAAAACTGTATTAATACTGGCTAAAAAAGATGCTATGGTATGGCTTGGTTATCAACCTCAAGTAAAGAATAAGAATAGGTATAGGCCTGCTCTTATTCTATTGGCAATTGCAGCAGTAGTTTGGGTAATCGTATTGTCGTTACCTACTGATGCTGAGCAAAAAGCGCAAAAAGAACAAGCAGCATATCAAGCAATGACGCCAGAACAAAGAGCTATACAGGATTCCATCAAAGCAGTACAAACTCGCACAGAACTCATAAATTCTCAATTCAGTGGTTGGGATGGTGCGCACACTAAACTAAAGGATGTGGTAAAGAAAAGCCTGCACAATCCCAAAAGCTTTAAGCACGTTCAATCCGGAGTGGTGGAGGATCATGGTGATTGGCTATTAGTAATTATGGAGTATCGTGCCGAGAATGCCCTTGGAGCCATGCGAAAAGCTTGGATAAAAGCTAAGGTCGCCGAGGATGGTACAATTTTAAAAGTGATTGATCAAGGTACTTATTGACGTCGCCATACACTGAGTTATTACTCGTTTTCTTCGATGATTTTGTTATGCTGTTTATAGGGCATTATGAATGAATGTTGCTTTGGGCCTGTAGTCCATTTTTAAGAAGCACTACGCTCGAGGTATAGGGCGCTGCGATAAAAAATGGTTTGTATGTAGTTTTGACCTTTATCTAGTAGCAATTTATGCCGACCATAGGGCACTGCGACGCCGGGAAATTCACGTCTTGGTAAAACCACTCAGCTAGAAGCGATATGTGCCTAACATTGGGCACTGCGACCTTGCTGGACACGGCTGTCTTCGGCCATCCGATCTAGGAGCTATATTATATGTGCCGTGCATAGGGCACTGCGACATTAGCATCCAATACAGCACCCAGCGTCGCCAGTCTAGGAGTGATATGTGCCGACCATAGGGCATTTTTTGATGTTTGATTTTTGATGTTGGATGTTGGATTGGCAGAGGAGTTGTGGGTTGTGAGTTGTAGGTTTAACAGGAACTCTATTCGTCACCAACTGGGTCAGTTCTTTGACGTCACCACCTCAGTCAGTTCCAGGACGTCACCTTGTCACATAAAAAGAGTGATATGTGCCGACCATAGGGCATTTCCGGGAACTTAACAGAGATGGAGGGAGGGAGTGTGAGAGGGAGTGAGTGAGGGATATTTGGGCTTTACGACCATGCGTAGGAAGCCCTCCCCTTTAGGGCAATGTCGTTGACTTAAGGAAAAAATGAGGTGACATCTCCGACGCAGGAGGAGGTGTAATTTCATTTTTTTGAGTTCCGAAGCCCGGATTTTGAGATGACACCAGCCTCGTTCCTCGTCAGATGTCACCTCAAAATCCTTAAGTCAACGACATTGCCCTTTAGGGGTCGGGGGTTCGGGAGCTAATGTGCGATCTATGCATCCATGCCGCTCGTTGAGCGGAGTCGAAACGAGACTTTGCGGCCGTGCGACCCCGTCAATTCAGGCGGTGATCTCAAAATCACATCCTGAACTGTCTGTGCACAGAGGTACAACTTTGAAACCTTGCGATCTCTGCCGCTCATTAAGCGAAGTTGGAATAAAAATTCCCAGGTCTGCCGCCAATCCTTTTCATCCTTCCGCATCCCTATATCCTGGTTCAAAAATTCCCGGGCAGAAATAACCCTACAGCAGTTTGCTAATAACAATTATGCGCTGTCAAACAAAATCCCTACATTTGGTTATGCGCATATTTATCGACACCGAATTCACGGAACTAACCCGGCGGGCGGCGTTGATCTCCATCGGTCTGGCGGCGGAGAACGGAGACCTGTTTTATGGAGAGCTCAGCGACTACGATGCCGAGGCGGTCAACCCCTGGGTACAGGATAATGTGCTACCCTGGCTCTCCGGCGACTTGCTACGTGCAGCCGGTGCAAGCACAGAACCTGTGATGTTGTGTTCGGGAAATAGCGAAGCGGTAGCCCAGGCCTTGCGGGTTTGGCTACAACGGTACGGCGGCGCCAATGCGGTGGAGATATGGGCGGATGTGCTTGCCTGGGACTGGCTCCTCTTTTGCGACCTCTTCGGAGGGGCTTTCTCCATACCCGAGCAAGTGCATTACATACCTCGCGACCTGAGCACCCTGCTCTGGGCCCAAGGCATTAACCCCGACGAACAAAGAGAAAACCTGGGCGAGGTGACTTTTACACACCCCCAGCTCAAATTGGCGAAACACCACGCCCTGTACGATGCGCTATTAGAAAAGTCGATTTTTGAAAATATCATCCTGACTATGAAAAAATAAATAAGCCTACGTACTAAAT
Organism: Saprospiraceae bacterium; assembly: GCA_016787505.1. Lineage (GTDB taxonomy): Bacteria > Bacteroidota > Bacteroidia > Chitinophagales > Saprospiraceae > JABWBR01. The sequence continues at coordinate 5,165 of JAEUUQ010000028.1, forward strand.
CGGAATACGTATTTGTTATTATTGAAAAGTATAACACCTTAACCCAAAAAGTATGGCTGACCCCATTCTCGCCTCGCCTATTGCTACCCCGGAACCTTTCTACAGCTTCCACATTTTCTTATTTCCCTTTGAATGGCATAGCGGCGATAACCCCGCTGCGACTTTGGAAGAAAAAACCGCACTTGGGCAAATAGAGCGCATCATGTCGCAATCAGGCCATTGGGAACGCCGGGGTTCCTGGCTGGATCCCGAAGCCCTGGTTCACTACAATGAAGCCAATTACTTCTACGATTTCGTGCGCCCTGTACTGTACGATACCGGAAAACCGGATAGCTTTCAACGTCACTACTATCACATCGCGGCATCACAAGGCGGCTTGTCTTATGCAATCCAATGCAAAAACGGTCCAACCTACAAACTGGAAATCGACGACATCGTAGTGAGTTTCTACGATACCGGTGTAGGACTGCTGGCTTTTCACCTTTATAACAGAGAGTCAGCGCATTCGGCGCCCGATGATATCCTGCGCATCAACCAGTTTGGTCGCCGGCTATATCCGCCGTTTTACGGCACAGATACCGGTCAGCTCGGGAAACAAGCTTTTTTTGAAGACAAGAACTGGTCGCGGGGATTAGATACGGTACAAGGCGCAGAACTCGCCCAATCCATCAGCCTGGAAGCCCATGGCCAACCCTGGATCAAAGAAGATTACGCCGACTGGCGCATTCGGGCCACCCTCGATCAAAGTCCGGGCCTCATCAGGCTACTCCTTCCCGCTCCGCTGATGCAGCAAATCAGCCTCAGCCCCGTACTCGACGACCGCATGTTTGTGGTGTGCTGGTACGGCAACGATGAATTGATAGCACAAATTCAGGGACAGGATTCTTCAAACGATTACGTCCACAACGATTGGTGGTATCAATACATTTTTGTTGACGGTGGCTTCAAAACATGCCAGAACGACGACATGGCTGCTGAGTTGTTAAAAGCCCACACCAATGCCAGATGGTCCAAATCAGGTACTTTTTTTGGCGTAAGCCGCTATTCGCTCGTTTGCCTGACGCAGACCTTTTCGAAAGAGAGTTTTTCCAAAGTGATCTGCTCCCACGTCCAAACCATGTACTACAAAATAGCGCTGTTGGGCTTGGTACAGCGCGCCTGCCTGCTGCGTTTTTCATCGGAAGTCACCGACATCAGCCAGATGGCCAACGGAGATCGCAAAGTAGCTTCCAAGGTGAGCAGTTTGTACCGACAATACCTGCGTTTCGTCAATAAGATCTTCTTCCGCGAAGTCACCGCCCAGGAACAGGGCATAGAAATCTACGACCTGCTGCAACAACACATGCGACTGAGCGACCACGTCAAAGACCTCGAACTTGAAATACAGGAACTGCACCAATACGCCGACCTGCTGGAGGAAAAACGCCGTAATGACAGACTGGATATCCTTACCTATATCGGGGCCTTGTTTGTAGTGCCCTCTTTCATCGGCACCTATTACAGTATCGCCGGCGTAACCTTAGAAGAAGATTGGATGGAAATTCCCTTTCTATTATTGCTCGCCTTGTCAGGGGGGACGGCTTATGCCCTGGTGCACAGCCGCAAGCAATGGCGCTGGGTTTGGGGTTTCGTTTTATTGCTTTTAATGACTTATGTATTATTCATTTATCCTAATAATATAGCCAAATGAGTGAAAATACTAAAAATGGAAAATCACACGTTAATTGGTTTATTATCTCTATTCTGGTCGCAACAACAGCCACTTTTTTATTTTTTCTCTGGCGGGATATCATCTGCTTTGAATGGTCCACCAGTACTTTAAACGCTACAGCTCACCGCGATGTGGTGATTGGGCTTGTCGTGTTAAAAATCAGCGCGCTGGCAGTAGCCGGGGTAGTATGCTATTTATGGTATCGATTTTTGGTCAATACTTATCAACTTTGGTATCAATACAAAATGGAGCAAGATGCCCGCGAAGAGCGGGAAGGATTGCGAAAAAAAACTGAAACGACTGAAAAATTAAAGCATCTCATTGGAGAAGGCTTAAAATTGATAAAAGAGTTACCTACAGAAACTATCGAAGTAGACGAATCAGGAAAAAAGAAAATCACTACAACTGCACAACAGCAAAAACTGACAGAAAAACTTATCGGATTATTTGAAGAAATGGTAGATCTGGAAACAAAAAAATCAGCCTAACCTATAAATACTATCGATCATGGATTTCAGTTTCAGCATTCAGCTCAAACAACACACCCCCCTTATTCATTTTCAGCACGACCAGGCCGGCGCTACTTTGCGGGCGACGGAGGTGAAGGCGAAGTTGGATAAATATTTGATAATACACGCATTTAACAGCAATGAAGACCTATATAAGCAATATAAAATTGGCGGGGCGGATAGCGCCCATCCAGCACTGGATTATAAAATCAAAATAATTCCGACTGGTAATGTCAGAAAAAATAATCTAATTGAAAAAGGGAGTCATAAAACACCCATGTTTTTTGGCAATATGGGCGACGACTATCATGACAATCCTAAAGGATTAAAGCAATACGCTGGTGCTGATTTGATTTTCTACTCACATCACGAGCAGTTAAGAAAAAAAATAAAAAATCATATCAGCGGATTTTTAGCTCAAACCAATTTTGGCATGCGACAGTCAAAAGGTTATGGCAGTTTTACTTTTGGCGATTACGATTTTTCCAACAATTTCTATCATTTTTATGTAGAAGGAGGTGATATAAAAAAACTCTTCGAAAATATTGATCTTTTCTACAAAAGCTTAAGAGGGGGCATCAATGCTTATAGACAAAATCGTGTAACTAAAGAGCAAGAGCACTATTTTTATATGAAACCAATGATTTTTCAATACGCCTCTAGTAAGAATATTCAATGGGAGAAAAAAACTATTAAAGAATCCATTAACTCCTTTAAAGGAAAGTTAAAAATCCAGCAGAATAATCACTCAAGGCATATTCCTCCCAGCGAACAGAAAGATTGGCCGCTTTGGAGCATTGGAGATAAAAAAATTGTAAGAGATATGCTCGGATTATCCACAGAGCAGTCCTGGTTGAAATATGGTAGTGACGGTAAAGCAAAAGTAACCAAAGTAAATACTGATGATAATGGTACCGAAATTTCGGATAGTGATGCTATTGGCCGCTTTGCTTCCCCTATTTTATTTAAACCGGTATATATTGAAAATGAAAATAGGTTCATTGTTCACTTCAGAGCCATGAATATACCTGATGAGTATAGATCAGCTCATTTTGTGATAAAGGCTGATGGTGTTCAAACAGCCCCTTTACCTATGTGGCGAGATTTTAATTTAGCTGCATTCTTGGAATTTGCATTTGAAGAGGGAAGGCTTGAATCGTCAATGAGATATAACAGGGATGATGGCCAAGCGAAAGGCGTGGCAGATATGCTAATAAACATTTACAACGATATCAGATCAAACTGTTAATTTATGTCAAAAGATAATAAACCTAAATCCTTTCTCGCCTTCACGATTGGTCCGATTGTTCGCACCATATCACAAGCGCGAAAAACAAGAGAGCTATGGGCTGCTTCTTTTATTTTTTCACAATTGATGAAAGAGCTGCTTCTGCAACTGGATGCCGATAAAATAACGTTGCCACATTTTACCCAGCAATATGCAGCAACAAAATTATACGGCGCCGGTTTATGGCCCGACCGATGTATTCTGGCCATTGAGGAAAAAGACCTACCCGACATAGCTGCCGTTATCAATAACGCGCTTACAAAACTGGGAGCGCATTTTGGTATGAATTCCCAAGAACTTCAGCCTCATTTTCAGATTAATGTGCTGAAAACAGATTGGACAAAAGGCGGTCTGGAAAACGGTATCAATGATGATGACAAAATACCCATTCACCGAATTAACAGACTACTTGATAACCTCGAACTGAACGGTTCTTACCAACAAGTAGAGACAAATAATCTGAACGCTATCTTGTCGGCAAACATACTCAAATTATACGACCTTGGACACGATAGAGAAGGCGTTGAAAAGGTATTCATTCGGCTGGATGACGGTTCTATACGCTTGCCCTCTTTACCCGAAATAGGGACGGTGGAAATCAAAACAGCGTATCAGTACGAATACGACACAGTATTAACTGAACCCTTAGATGAAAAAATAAAACGGATAAGGCATAAAAAAGGGCGAGCCAAAGATCTGATTGATTCGGAAGCTTATAATGAACAACTCTTTGTAGACCTAAAAAAGTTATTACCAAAAGAAACCATTAAACTCAGACACAAATACGTAGCTATTGTAACTGCTGACGGGGATAATCTCGGCGATACCATTTCGCGACTATGGACTGAAGATAAGCCTGTTGAGGTAATACATAAATTTTCTGAAAAATTGATGTCCTTTTCCAAGTCAGCTGTAGAAAAAATTGTAGAATTCGGTGGGCTTCCGATTTACGCAGGTGGCGATGATCTCTTGTTTCTTGCCCCACTTACCAATGTGGATTCGGTGGCTGAAAATGTTTTTCAGTTATGCCGGAATCTGGATGATGACTTTCGCGATACTTTTGAAAATAACGGCGCTACACTTTCTTTTGGCGTCGCTATCAGTTATTACAAACATCCATTGGGCGAAGCCGTATTAGCATCCAGGGAACTCGAAAAAAAAGCAAAAGAATTTAAAATATTCAAAGATGGATCAGAGAAGCCTATTCATAAAAAACACGCATTGGCCTTTCAAGTAGAGAAACACAGCGGTCAGCAATTTGGCGCAACGTTATGGATGGGTGGCGAAAGCTTCTCCATTTGGGCAGATTTACTATCCTCGAAAGTAGAAAAGGATATTGACGATTCTTTCCTCACTTCTGTCATGCACAAATTAGAAGCAATACCCACTCTGTTAGCCGATACATGTGCTCGAAATACGTTGACAGACTTTCGCCAACACCATTTTAATGAAGGCGGACTTCACGATAAGGCTTATCTGAAAAAAGTATTCGAACTGGCAGGAATGGCATACGAAGAGTATGGTGCCAAACTCAATGAATATTGGGAAAAAGATGTAATTGAAAAGCACAATTTGAAAGATCGAGCGGTTAAGCCTTTGGATGTATACAAAACTAATATCTTGTTTGCGGGGCTCCGATTAAAACAATTCCTAATCCAAAAAGACCACGACTGATATGGCTGCTTACAATCATATAATTTACATCACTCCGCTCGATTTCTATTTTTTCGGCGGTGAGACTACCTTTGGCAATAGAGAAGGTCAAAACTACTACGCCAAATCTCAAATGTTTCCGCAGCAAACCACTATTCTGGGGTTACTCCGATATTTGGGATATAACAAAATCGATATTGGCGATAGCTTTGACGCTTCTCAGGCAAATGCGATCCAAAAATTCGGGTATATACATCGGTTATCTCCTGTTTTTTTAGCCCGCCATACAACAAAGGTTGACTACTATATTCCATCGCCGTTGGGCGACGATTCCGGTAAGGCTTATGCGGTTAAATCCACTGACGGCAATGTACAAACCTGGAAAAACGGAAGCTGGAAATCTGCCTTCGAATTTCCATCTTATAAAGCCAAAGATGGCTGGGATCAAAAATTAATATCAAATAACGTAGCTGAGCCGGTTCCATTTAAAGAAGTTTTCAACAAAATGACTAAAATCGGAATCACCAAAATTAAGCCGGGCGAATCCAGAAATGATGCGTTTTATAAGCAAGACCTTTTTAAACTCAGTAGCGGATGGACATTTGCCATTTTAGCCGAATTAGGCGACGAGGTTAAACAACTCCCGAGCAGTATCGTAGCGCCTTTTGGAGCGGAAAAAGCGCTTTTTGAAGTGAAATTTAAGAGCGGCAGTTATGATTTTGGCAGCTTTTTCCCATCTTCTATGTGGAAACATACAAAACCTGCTAATTTAACTTCATACATCTTACTAAGCGATGCTTTTGTAGACGAAAGTATTTACAATTTATGCGATTTTGGGATAACAGACAAACGAGACTTCAGACATATCCGTACCCCCAAAAGCCTTACCAGATTCGGCCCGATTATGCACGATGTTAAACAGAGCGATACAGCGCAAAAACAACCAAATGCGATGTATAAATCCGGTAAGTTCAACCTGCTCTCGCGGGGCAGCGTACTTTTCAGCAGTGACAAGTCATTCGAATCGAAATTAATGGCGGAAGCTTTCCACCAAATAGGTTACAATCATTTTGTAAAACTCTAATTTCTGATATATGAAAACCAACGTTTATTTGATTCGCACCCTCACTAATATGCATCCCGGTAGCGGAGACTCCGGATATGGGGTAGTAGATAAATTGGTGCAACGCGACCCGGCAACCGGTTATCCAGTCATTCACATGTCGGGTATAAAAGGCGCACTACGTCAATTTTTTGAAGAGAAGTTGGGTAAGACCGCCCCATTAGTAAAAACCATCTTCGGCTCTACGCCTCAGGAAAATGCAGAAGATGTCTCTCAGGGAGAACTCCGTTTTCTCAGCGCAGATGTATTGGCTATGCCTGCGCCAAATAACGAATCGGATGACAATGATAGCTCCCCCTTCCATTTGTATTGCCACCCAATAATAGTTGCAAGTTGGCTTGACAAGGTGAAGATATTTGCTGGAAAATTCGTCAACCTCGACGATACAGGCTGGGTACAAGATGGCGCCATATTTCACCAGGTAGCCATGGATTTGCCCGTCATTGCCCGGAATTATCTCGACAACGGAGAAAGCAAAAATCTATGGTATGAGGAAGTCGTTCCCAGAGAAACCCGATTTGGGTGCATCATACAGGGGCCGGAAAGCATACTGAATGCATTCCACACTGAAATCTCTGGCAAAGTCATCCAACTTGGCGGTAATGCAACAGTGGGTTACGGCTATTGCTTATTTGATTTGCAAAACTTGAAAGCGTAACCAAAAATTTCTTTCACACACAAATAAAAATAACTTAGTATGAAAGAGGTTGAATTATTGATACCAAAAGCGCTGGAAGCGGTACAGTTTTTTTTGACTACCGCAGAAGGTTCTCAAATCGTACAAAAAGAATACGATGGTTATGCCGCCTCGCTGGGCGCCGCTATTCGTACTTCCGGCCTTATACCAGCACTGGTGTTTTATTCTGACGTCGATAAGAAGGAAAACGAACCGCGCAGGTATAAATTATTGAAAGCAATCGCCCACACATTAGGAGACGTAGTGAATCATCATAGTAATCACGATAAGAGGCTGTTACTTGAGCGAGTATTAAGAGAAGCCTATGGTCAAGAGATTTTTAATCGCCAAGTGAATAGAAGAAACGAATTGCAGCCTATTAACCATGAACCGGATCGAATCGTCATTAAAAGCTGGACCAGTAAAATTGTATATGCTTCGATAGCATTAAAATTGGCTATGCGGAATTTTAAACATAGCGAATAAAACTAAATGGCCATGAATTTAAAATATGCCTTTTACAAGGGGTATTACGATCAATTTGACCCCTGCCGCTTTGAGGACAAACCCAGAAAAGAGGCGGTTGAAGCTCACAATAAGACTGTTTTTGAAGATAAAAACAAAAAGCTAACCGACTATATTGTAAATGAAGAACTTTTAAAACCCATTATTCCAAATGAAACCCAATATGGTGATCAACTGGAAACCTTTAATCTGGTTACCATTTACCCCGGGTTGTTTTCCGGAAGCGGTTATACCCACGAAACAGGCTCCAAAGGAGAATTGATGTTGGGTTTCTTTTTTGACCATACAAGCGGGTTGCCAATCCTGCCCGGACATAGCATAAAGGGAGTTCTTCGATCAGCGTTCCCCAGATATGATGCGCCACGCACTACTGAAGCGCAGGAAATCAAATTATCGAAAACACACTATGTCCTTTCCCGTCTCGAACCCTCAGACCTGGATATATCCGATAAGCGAAAATGGGTTGATAAATTGGAAAAACAAATTTTTGAAGGAATTAACCCCAATTGGGATGGGAGAGACCCGAAAACCAAATATCTCTCAATGGGAAAACACGACGTCTTTCTGGATACCGTGATCTCAAAACCAAGCGTTGGTGGAAAAATATTGGGGATCGATGCCATTACTCCCCATGGAGACAATCCATTAAAAGATCCAATACCTTTACCTTTTATCAAGGTATTACCCGGCGTCACCTGGCAATTTTCTTTTCTATTGCACGACACAACCATCGATGGTATCGAAATAAAGGCTGAGCAAAAAAGAAAATTATTCGAAGCCATTTTGCTTGACTTGGGAATCGGCGCCAAAACGAATGTCGGCTATGGACAATTATTGTCTGAAGAAAAATACATGGAATTATTTAATGCTGAACTTAATACTCATCGCGCTACTGCATCGCCAAAACCGGAAGGTAAGTCAGAAAAGCCTTATCAACCAAAACCTCCTTTTCAACCTCCTCCCCGGCAATACCCCAATCATTATTACTTCAGCGGTATCCCGAAAAAGGACGACGACTTACACGGGGTAATCTTACCTCCTTCCAAAAATCATCCGGACACCAAGCGTATTCAATTTCTTACGCAAAGCGATGGAATGCTCAATAATAAACGTGACGCCGCACTGAACGACTACCCGGATGGCGCCGTCGTCATCGTACGTGTTGTGATGGACAACAACAACCAGGTAAGTGCGATTTCAAATATCAGACTAGTCACCAAATCCTAAATTTCTTCCCCATGCGCCTGCTCACCCTCACCCTCGATATGCCCCTGCATGCTGCCGATATCCCCGGTTTCCGGTCTGCTATGGTAGCGATTGCCGGGCCTGAAAACGCCCTGTTTCACGGCCACAACAACGAACCGGGCGCCGTCGACCCTTACGTGCGCGACTACCCGCTGGTGCAATACGCCGTGCGCAGGGGCCGCGCGGCCCTCATCGGCCTGGAGGACGGCGCGCAGGCGCTAAGAACCGTTATCCTGCCCCGGCTGCCCTCGCAGCTCGACATTGCGGGCATCAGCCGCCCTGTCGGCGGCTTCCGCGTGCGCGACGAAGAGCTGCCGCTGGCCATTTTGGAAGAACCGGCAGCTTTTGGACTGGCGGGCTGGATGGCCCTCAATGCCGACAACTTCCACCAGTGGAAGACCGCCGCCGGCTCCCCGTCCCGACTGGAAATGCTCCATCGAGCCCTCACCGGCCAGTTGCGCGCCTTCGCCGAAAGGATGCAGCTGCCCGACTACAAAGCCGTCGTAGCGCGCGTATTGCGCGTCGACAACCAAAAACGAGCCCGCTGGCACGGCGTCGACCTGGTGCGCTTTCACGTATGGGCGCAGGCCAATCTCCTGCCCCCCGAAGGCATCCACATCGGACGAGCTGCCGCTTTCGGCTTCGGCGAGGTTTGCCACGCAGGCTACTACGAACACCTGCTGCAAGCAACCCGTCGCGACCACCCGGAAGTTCTTTGACATCAAGGGAAATTTTGGGACTGTGCGACTGTGCGAACATAAAACGTAACCCCTGATCGTAAAGTCATAAAGTCGTAAAGTCGCACCCTCATAACCCCGTAGATATGGCTGACACCATCACCATCCGAGGCATGCGTGGGCGAGCTGACCGTTTTCTGGCCTGCCAGACCTTCGATCAGCTTGCCCGCCTACTGGGCAAACAGCCCCTGCAACTCGTGGGCCTCGCCGCTCACCCGCAATACCGCGAATTCTACATTCCGAAAAAATCGGGCGGCAAGCGGCTCATTGAAGACCCCGTGCCGCCCCTGAAAAAGGCGCAGCGCAGGCTCAACGACTACCTGCAAGCCGTGTATTACTTTCACCGAACCGCCTCCGCCTACGGTTTTCTCACCAACCCCGTCGACGACCCGCAACCCAGGCATATCCTTACCAACGCCGGACAACACCTGGGCCGACCCTGGATGCTCAACGTGGATATGAAAGACTTTTTCCACCAGATCACCCAGGAGCGGGCCCAGGAGTTGTTCAAGGCGCCGATCTTCGGCTTTAACGACGAGATTAGCACGGCACTGGCCGCGTTATGTTGTTACAAAGGCCGGCTGCCTATGGGCGCGCCGACAAGTCCTATTCTCAGCAACCTGGCCTCCATACCGCTGGATCAGGACATGGAAGACTACGCCCGCGACCGCGGCTGGGTATATACCCGCTATGCCGACGACATGACTTTTTCTGCCAATGAACCCATCACGGAAGCTCATTTTAGTGAAATTGAAAACTGGATCACGGCCTACGATTTCATCCTGAATCCTACTAAAAAGCGCTTTTACGGGCCCGGCGATAAAAAAGAAGTCACGGGTTTAGTTGTTGGCGACAGCGAAGTAGAACTGGCCGACGACTACCTCGACATGTTGACGGGCGCCATTCAGCATTTCAGCGACATCGTAGATGCCCAGCACCTCACGCCCAGCGGCAAAAACCAGCCCTCGCCCTGGGTAGCTGAATTGCAGGCGCAGGTCAAAGGCAAGCTGGAATTTGCCCGGCAGATACTTGGCGAAAACGACGAACGATTTATCGATCTGGAAACCAGGCTGATCAAAGCCGCCGAACCCCCGGAGTCCTACGGCCCTTTGACCTGGCTGGAATTTGGTTATGATGTAAAATTATAGCTATGCAATTAGTCCTCAACACCCCGGGGTTGGCCTTGCGCGTGCGCGGGGGCGCCTTCGAAGCCGTAGCCGGCGATCAGCGGCGGCCCATCAGTCCGGAACAAATCAGCAGCATCGCCGTCACTGCCGGTTGCATGCTCAGTTCAGCGGCCATCGAATTGGCTGCCAGCGCCGAGATACCCATATACATATTCGACGAAACCGGCGACGCCGTGGCTTGTATGCGCAGCCCTTACTTTGAAAGCTTGGCCACCCTGCGGCGTAAGCAGGTATACTTCAGCGACGCCCCCGAAGGCGGCGCCTGGGTATTAGAGCAATTCAAACTAAAAACCGGTCACCAGATCGAAATGCTGGAACACCTTGCCGAGCGCAGGCCGGCGCAAAAAGAAGTTTTGCAGCAAAAAGCCGAATTGCTCGTAGCAGAGGTCGGCGATCTTGATGCGCTGGAAAACAGGCCAGTACGCGAGTGGCGCGACGAACTCATGGGCTGGGAGGGCAACCAGGCCCGCACCTACTGGCAGGCCCTGTCGGATGCCATGCCCGAGGCCTGGCGTTTTGAAAAAAGGAGCCGCCGCCCCGCCCTCGATCCCTTCAATGCCGTCATCAACTATCACTACGGCATGTTGTACGGCGTAGTCGAGCAGGCCTTATTTGCCGCCGGCTTGGACCCCCACCTCGGCATCCTGCACGTGGACGAATACGACCGCCCCACACTGGCTTTTGACCTCATAGAGCCTTTCCGACCCTGGATTGACCGGCTGGTTGTAGACCTCTTTTTAGATCACAAAGTAGAAATCGCATTTTTTGACGACCGCAATCCCGGATTTTTTCTCAACGCCGCCGGAAAACGCTTGTTTATTCCGGCCTTCAACGAATGGATGAGCAGGGAAGTGCGCTGGCGCAACATGCAACTCGACCGCACCGCCCAGATCTTTCGCAGCGCCGCCGAGCTTGCCCGTTATATCGATGAAACCATGCAAAGACCCTGACCTATGCACCTGATCAGTTACGACATCGAAAATGACCGCTTGCGGCTTCGTCTGGCCAAGTTGCTCATCAGGGCGGGTTTGTACCGCGTGCAGTACTCGGTATTTATGGGCGATATTAGAGAAACGGTTTGGAAACGCCTTTACGCTGATTTGCACAAAATCGCCGTCTCGTCCGACTGGCAGCCCACCGACAGCATCCTCATCCTGCCCCTGCACCAATATACCGTGGATCAACGCGAAGTGATCGGCCAGGCAGTAGTGGACTGGGACGAGATGACTGGTAAACTGCACACCCTGATGTTATAATTATCATCAAAATGCTGATATTTTGGCAAATTGGCCTTATTTTTACAGGCCAGGCTGTTAAAATCGCCTGCCCAACCGGCTTTTCAGACAGGCAGAATTATCAAAAAGCCTTTATAACAAGCTATTGGGAAGGTCAAAAAGGGTGTATGTGTAATGTTTTAACAATACCAGGCAGAGATAATTCCGTTGCAATATGCTTTAATAGCTTGATAATGAGTCGAATGACTAAAATTAGCTCTAGGAGTGATATGTGCCGACCATAGGGCACTGCGACGATTACCGATAACCTGGGCACCCGGCGTCAGGCTAGGAGTGATATGTGCCGACCATAGGGCACTGCGACATTTAGGTTTATACCCTGTTTTTTCCACCTTTCTAGGAGTGATATGTGCCGACCATAGGGCACTGCGACATCGAAGTAAGTTGCTCTTCTAATCCGGTAATTTTAGACTAGGAGTGATATGTGCCGACCATAGGGCACTGCGACACTGTAATCCCAACGTTCAATTTGTACTCCTTCTGCAAGCTAGGAGTGATATGTGCCGACCATAGGGCACTGCGACATTGATGGCGGCTACGAACAAAGTTTTAATCGTCTAGGAGTGATATGTGCCGACCATAGGGCACTGCGACCTGCGACCGCTAACGGAGTGACTCCGCTGGAATCGCCGACTAGGAGTGATATGTGCCGACCATAGGGCACTGCGACATGGCACCGAGGGTAGCCGCTGCCTGCTTGTTGCAGCTTTGACTAGGAGTGATATGTGCCGACCATAGGGCACTGCGACTCAAACTCCTCTTCCGCGTGCCGTTGCACGTCCGGGGGCTAGGAGTGATATGTGCCGACCATAGGGCACTGCGACCCATGTCCATCATCTAAGTTTTTGTATTTTCCGGCTAGGAGTGATATGTGCCGACCATAGGGCACTGCGACATAAGAAAAGGACGGAACATTTGGTGCAAGCCCCTCTAGGAGTGATATGTGCCGACCATAGGGCACTGCGACTTTAGTTGGCTGTTCTTCAGGTACGACAGTAACGGGTTCTATGAGTGATATGTGCCGACCATAGGGCACTGCGACACATACATATATAATACCCGCAAGCCCCACCATAAACTAGGAGTGATATGTGCCGACCATAGGGCACTGCGACACTGCAGCGGCGCGAGTAAGATTTTTTGTCCATTTTTCTAGGAGTGATATGTGCCGACCATAGGGCACTGCGACTGAGTATTGGTATTCTTCGGAATTGGGTGCTACTAGGAGTGATATGTGCCGACCATAGGGCACTGCGACGTTACCAGATTGAGGAGTCTTCTCCTCTTTGCGCTAGGAGTGATATGTGCCGACCATAGGGCACTGCGACAGTGCTCCAAGTGAAAAAACTGTTAAAACAATTTCTAGGAGTGATATGTGCCGACCATAGGGCACTGCGACGGGGAGAGACAGGTCTTGTCCGTTTCCGTACAATGTCTAGGAGTGATATGTGCCGACCATAGGGCACTGCGACCTATCCCGGTAGGTACGTGTCCAGGAGTATAGAAACTAGGAGTGATATGTGCCGACCATAGGGCACTGCGACTGGTATCTTCAACTGCGGGTTTTCCTAGATCAACTAGGAGTGATATGTGCCGACCATAGGACACTGCGACAGTATCTCGACCACCTCATCCTCTTCGGTTGAGGACTAGGAGTGATATGTGCCGACCATAGGGCATAGGGTGAGAGGGCGACTTGGCGAGGGGGCGATCATTGGCACTGACTGCCGACTGCTGATTGCTGACTGCTATTTTTGGAGTGATATGTGCCGACCATAGGGCACTGCGACACTGCATCGGGATACCCCACCTCCAAGTCCGCCACTAGGAGTGATATGTGCCGACCATAGGGCACTGCGACCGGGGGTTCTTCTGACAACCGATTTAAGAAACGCTAGGAGTGATATGTGCCGACCATAGGGCACTGCGACTGCTGTATGAGCATCTTATCGGGGCAAGGAACCCAGGAGTGATATGTGCCGACCATAGGGCCTTTTTGATGTTTGATTTTTGATGTTGGATGGGCAGCGTAGTAGTAGGTTGTGGATTGTAGCTTATTAATACATTACCTATTGTAAATGTGTGCAGGGGCGTTTATATTTGTAGTTAAGAATCAATGAAACTATGACGAAAAGCCGTAAACCAGCACCCCAGGAGGAAACCCATTCGGGTATGACCGACAACTCTTTGAAGGCTTTAACGTTAGTATTTAAGGAAGTAGGTCCTGTGGGCTTCATTCTGATACTGGGAGCTGGCATATTTATCATTTACGGAACTGAAGCGCAGAAGCAGGAGTTTATAGATACCTACATATTGCTGAAGCGGGTGAGTGAAAACCCAGCGCCCTTTACCATGGTGGTCATAGCATTAGTGTTTTTCATCTTCATGTTATGGGTGTACTACCACCAGCGCTTCAAATACCTGAAAGAAGAGATAAAGCGCATAGGCGCCGAAAAGAGCAAGCTGCAAAGCGAGCTATTGGACAAGCAACTTCGATCGAGTGATAAACCAGATCACCAATAAAAACCAGACATGCTACTATTTTTAATCTTCGCGGTATCCCTACTGGCGCTTACCTGGCGCCGGCTACACAAACAGAACCTGGAAGACAAATTCGAGCTAAGGCTCTTTGCCCTGCGCGACGAACTGCGCAGGATGGCCATTGAAGGAAAGATTGACAGTGATTCACCTGTGTTTTTGCACTACGACTATTCATTTTCAAAGATGATCAATGAGCGTTACTACATCTCGTTGGTTTACTTGGGGTTGCTCACGCATCGCTATAAGGATAACGAGGAGATAAAAGAGTACAAGAAGTATATTGAACAAAATGCAGACTATGCCGTGGTGAAGGATATCCGTAGCAAATTCGATGAGATACTGAACGAGTATTTGATTGGCCAGCACTTTGTATCCATTCAGTTGATAAAACCGTTTCTGGCACTGTTTAGCCTTGCGACGTACTTCCAGAAGCGATTTCATGAGATACGCCGGATAACGTTGTACTTTCCACAAACATCTGGTATAGCCGAATTGAGTAGATAGATACAAGATTTTTTGCGAGATTGCAGTCAAAGGCGTCTCAGTGTGTTGCACTGAGGCGCCTTTTGTCCTTAAATTACAAATAATACTAACTTCGTCACTCGCTGAGTTAGTTCTTTGATATTACTATCTTATTCATTTTCAGGATGTTACCTTGTTACTTATAAGAGTGATATGTGCCGACCATAGGGCATTTCCGGGAACTTAACAGAGATGGAAGGAGGGAGTGTGAGAGTGAGAGAGGGAGGGATTTTGGCGACTTGGCGAGTGGGTGAATGGGCGACCTTTGCCGCTCATTGAGCGGAGTCGAAACGAGACTTTGCGACTGTGCGACCCCGTCAATTCAGGCGGTGATCTCAAATCACCTCCTGAACTGTCTGTGCACAGAGGTACAACTTTGAAACCTTGCGATCTCTGCCGCTCATTAAGCGAAGTTGAAATAAAAATTCCCGAGTCTACCGCCAATCCTTTCCATCCTTCAGCATCCCCCAAATCCTGGTTCAAAAATTCCCGGGCGACCGGCGATGTTCGTTTCGACTCCGCTCAACGAAGGACAGAGACGGGTATTAAACAAAGCCGTCACCACCCATGTACTGCGGCAGCTAAAGCAGCCGTTACGTGGCCGTCACCCCCCGGGATTTTTCCTGAGCCGTCACCACCCATGTACTGCGGCAGCTAAAGCAGCCGCTACGTGGCCGTCACCCCCCGGGATTTTTCCTGAGCCGTCACCACCCATGTATTGCGGCAGCTAAAAGCAGCCGCTACGTGGCCGTCACCACCAAGGTTGATCCCCCGGCCGTCACCCCCTGAGACCCTCCTAAGCCGTCACCCCAAATTACTAAGTATCTGCCACAGCAACTGCACAAACAAAATCTTGCCGATCAACAGCAGTGGATAAGTAAGCGCATAACCGAAAGTGGGCATCTTATTGCCTGCTTTTTCGTTGGCGAAACTCAGGTTGGCAGGGTGGTGCGCCAACATGCCGGTGAGCAATACAAACGGGATGCGGAAAAAACGATAACCGATAAACATGGCCAGCATGGCGCTGACCAGGCTCACTACCGCCCCGCTGAGCAATAGCAACGGCCCCACACTGCTATTCATGGTACTTACAAACGTGTGCCCCGAATTAATGCCGATAGCAGCCAGCATTAGCATGAGCCCTATCTGGCGAAGCGTAAGGTTGGCAGAGTAAGGCAACGTCCACACAATGGGGCCGCTGCGCCGCAGGGCCGACAGTACGAGCCCCGCCACTAGCGGGCCACCGGCAAATCCCAGGCTAAATGTGATTCCTATGGGCAGGTCGAAATTGATGGAACCCAGCATAATGCCCAGGCCCATACCCAGGCCAAACGACAAAAGGTCGATCTGACTCAGCGAATCGTACGAATCGCCGAAGATTTTTTGCAGCTTGGGCATATCGCTGCGCCTGGCCAGCACTCGCACCCGGTCGCCCAATTCCAGCACCGTATTGCGGGTAACCAGCATATCTATGTCGCCGCGGCGCACCCGGGTGATCAGCGCCTCGTAGTCTTCTTCGATATCGAGCGTACTCACGGGCTGGCCGGCGATGCGGGGATTCGACACAAACATGCGCCGCACGTCGAACACCGCCCGGTCGTCGGCCAGTTGGTGTTCGCTCGGTTTGCCGATCATGGCGGCCACCCGCTGCACTTCTTCGTCGTCGCCGATGATGCTCACTTTGTCGCCTACGGCAAAACGAGTTTCGAGGTGGCAAATGCCCAACTCCTCTCCGTGCTGGTGTCGCGCAAACATGACGCTCCAGCCGTGCTGCTGCCGAAGGGTGCGCAGCGGAATACCCGTAATGTCGGGATTTTCTATGTCGAAGGTTAAATTGACGATGTTTTGCTCTATGGGGTATTCGCTTTTCAGCGATTGTACTTCTTTTTTCATATCTACCCGCAGCCACCTGCGCATGATGAGCAAAGCCACCATAGTACCCAACACGCCCATAGGATAGGAAATAGAATAACCTACCACCGCATTTTGCGATTGTACATCGGCGCTCTCGGCGCCCTGTTTTTGAATGGCGTCGAGCAACCCCGCCAGGGCAGGAGTGTTTGTAGTAACCCCCGAAAGCAAACCTGCCGATGCCGAGGCATCAAACTGAAACAGCATATGGAAAACAGCCGTAACGATCGACAAAATAGCCAATGCCACCAGGGCAAAACCCACGTTCTGGGCGCCCCGCTTTTGCATGGAACCAAAAAACGAAGGACCGCTGCTCAAGCCAATGCTGTATACAAAAACGGCCAGGCCCAGTAGCGTAATTATTTTGGGAATTTGGATGTCGGGCCTGATGGCGCCTGCCGCCAACCCCACAAATAATACGGCGGCAACCCCCATCCCGCTACCCCTGTATTTGATATTGCCCAGCCAGGAGCCCAGGGCCGCTACTATGAAAAGGTATAATAACGCGATTTCCGCGCCGGCATCGTGTTGCATACTACTTTGTGTTTGTGTGATGCGATGTTACAAAAAATTGAGGAAATTGGATATGACGGACATAATACCGTCTTTTTTTTGTAAATTGTCCTATCTGACAAGTACCTAATACACATGGATAACGTTTCTTTCCGATACCTGAAATTTTATACAAACGTATTGCTTTTTACGGTACTGGCTTTCTTTGTACTCTATCAGGGCAGAATATTGTTTATTCCCCTGAGCTTTGCCGTGCTCATCAGCTTTATTTTATATCCAATATGTAAAATGTTGGAAAAATATATCGGAAGGGTAGCCTCCATTGCAGTAGGGTTGCTACTGCTGGGTGTTTTCGGTTTTATTTTATTTCAAATACTGGCCAACAGTATCTCGCTGGTGCAGGAAAAGTTTGTTGTTTCAAAAGACAAAATTGTCGCACTGGGCGATGTCGTTATTCAATACCTCGACAACCTGTTTGTAATTACTAACGAACAACGCGAGGCGCTGGTGCAACAATTATACGATCAGGTATTGCAGGGAATCTTTCCCTTCCTTTCCCGCACTATTTTTGCTTCTGCAGGCACGCTTACTTTCCTGTTGATTATCCCGATATTCGTCACCCTCATCTTGTATTACCGGGAAATACTTGTCGCGTTCGCCCTGTCGGCAGTGCCTGAATCACAAGTAGCCCATATTAAAACCGCCTTACATGAGCTAACCACCACTTATTTCCGGTTTGCCAAAGGCATGGCGCTCGTATATGCCATCGTAGGTACCTTAAACAGTATAGGGTTTTTACTCATCGGATTGCCCCACGCCGTTTATTTCGGCATGCTGGCCGCCATACTTACTTTTTTTCCATACGTCGGCATCATGATAGGCGGCAGCGCTGCTATTATGGTAGCCTGGACCACCTACGATTCCTTATGGTATCCCTTGGGCGTCATTGCCATTCTCGGCGTGGTACAATACCTCGAAGCCAACGTGATCTTCCCCTATACGGTAGGTAAACAACTGAAAATAAACCCTTTTGCTACTTTTGTGGTTGTTATCGTCGGTGGAATAGTGTGGGGAGCGGCGGGCATTATCCTGTTTATCCCCTTCGCGGCTATCCTGAAGATTCTTGCCGACCAAATCGAAGATTTGCGACCATTGGCCATCTTGCTGGGCGACGAGGATTTCCGCGATAAAAACGCCTAAATTCCGAATTCCGAAATCCGAATTCCGAAATCCGAAAAAGCAGTATATTTGCGCCCATGAAAAATATAAGGAACTTTTGCGTCATAGCACATATCGACCACGGCAAAAGCACTTTGTCGGATCGTCTGTTGGAATACACCAAGACGATTTCTGCCCGCGATATGAAAGAACAGACGCTCGATGACATGGACCTGGAGCGCGAACGCGGAATTACGATTAAAAGCCACGCGATCCAGATGAAGTATGTTCACACCGATGGCCAGATCTATACCTTTAATATGATTGATACGCCGGGCCACGTAGATTTCTCGTATGAAGTATCTCGATCAATCGCAGCTTGCGAAGGCGCGTTGTTGCTTGTCGACGCTTCGCAGGGTATTCAGGCTCAAACGATTTCCAACCTGTATCTAGCCATCGAACACGACCTCGAGATCATCCCCATCGTCAATAAAATCGACATGGAAAGCGCGATGGTAGACGAGGTTTCCGACCAGATTATAGACCTCATCGGTTGCAAACGCGAGGAGATTATCCTGGCTAGCGGCCGTACAGGAAAAGGGGTGCCCGATCTGCTCGATGCCATCGTCAATCGCATCCCGGCGCCCAAAGGCAACCCCGAAGCTCCGCTTCAAGCCCTCATTTTTGACTCTATTTTCAACTCTTTCCGAGGTGTAATCGCCAGCATCCGCATTATGAACGGCACCCTGCGCCAGGGCGACAGGGTCAGGTTTATGAATACCGGGAAAGAATATTCTGCCGATGAAGTAGGAATCCTGCAACTCTCCAACGTGTCCAAACCCGAGTTGCTGACAGGCGATGTGGGCTATGTGATTACCGGCATCAAGATTTCGAAGGAGATTAAAGTGGGCGATACGATTACCAAAGTGGAAAACCCCAGCCCCGAAGCAATCAAAGGCTTTGAAGATGTAAAGCCTATGGTGTTCGCCGGTATTTTTCCCCTCGACAACGACGACTTCGAGGATTTGCGTGACAGCCTCGAAAAACTTCAGCTCAACGACGCTTCGCTTGTTTTTGAACCCGAATCGTCGGCCGCTCTCGGCTTCGGCTTCCGTTGCGGCTTTTTGGGCATGCTCCACCTCGAAATCGTGCAAGAACGCCTGGCCCGCGAATTCAACCAGGAAGTGATCACTACGATCCCCAACGTGTCGTACTTTGCTTATAACAAACGCGGCGAACAGCTTACCGTGCGCAACCCGGCCGACCTGCCCGACCCCACCGTGCTCGATTACGTGGAAGAACCCTATATCCAGGCGCAGGTGATTACCAAACCCGAATATATTGGCGCCATCATGACGCTGTGTCTGGAAAAAAGAGGCCTGCTCGCCAAACAACACTACCTCACTGAAAACCGCGTGGAACTGCTCTTTGAAATACCTCTCGCCGAAATCGTATTTGATTTCTACGACAGGCTCAAGTCTATTTCACGCGGCTACGCCTCTTTCGACTATTCTCCGATAGGCTACCGCCAGTCGGAACTCGTGCGCCTCGATATCAAGTTGAACGCAGAAAATGTCGACGCGCTTTCGGCACTCGTTCACCGCGATAAGGCC
>JAEUUQ010000041.1 GCA_016787505.1 Saprospiraceae bacterium
TCCTTCGAACCCTACCTTGCGTGATGAACTCGGGGGCTATAGCTTTGGTCGAAAAGGAAATGGAAAGATAAAGGGAACAGCGCTGCAAGTCGACGGAGTTGTATCTGCTATTCGAATTATATATAGGGGGCGTTCAGGCCCCCGCTGGCGCGAAGTTACCCTCCCCACTAAAACCCAAAACAAAATGCGCGGGCGCGGGCGCGAGATTCAAATCTCGTGCCGCCTATCAGTCGGGTCCAGCCCGACAGACATACAGTGCAATCGGGTACAACCCGAAGGATAAATCTTGACGCGCTTTTTGTTTTTTGGTGTAATTCCCGTACTTTTGTTACAAATTGTTTCAAAATGGCAAAGAAACTTGTTCGGTTCGATTGGGCGATGAAGCGGCTGCTTCGGAATAAAGCCAACTTTGACATCTTGGAGGGCTTTCTGTCCGAGTTGCTCCATGAGGATTTCAAGATAAAGCAAATACTTGAAAGCGAAGGAAATAAAGCAACCGAAGACGACAAGTTCAACCGGGTAGATATTCTCGTGGAGAACAGCAAGGGGGACTTAGTTATCGTCGAAATCCAGAATACCCGTGAAGCGGACTACTTCCAGCGAATGCTTTATGGGACCGCCAAGGTCATTGTGGAACACATTGCCGAAGGGCAGCCGTATTCCCGGGTCAAAAAAGTATACTCCGTGAACATCGTATATTTTGACCTCGGCCAGGGTGATGACTATGTGTATCATGGAACGACCACTTTTGTAGGAATTCACAGTAACCACGAACTGGAACTGTCGGAAAAGCAAAAAGAACTTTTTAAAAAGACATCGGTATCAGACTTGTACCCAGAGTACTATGTGATAAAAACCAATCGGTTCAACGAGGTCGCCAAAGACACGCTGGACGAGTGGATATACTTCCTGAAAACAGCAGAAATCAAGGATGAGTTTACGGCTAAAGGCTTGAAGGCTGCCAGCCAGAAACTTGATATTTTGAAATTAGATCCTGCCGACCGGAAGGAGTATGACCGATATATGGAAGCGCAAAGGAGTGATGCGAGTTTTGTGGAGACGGTGAAACTGGAAATATCAAGTGCAATATGGGAAGTTGCAGAAAATGCACTAAGGATAGGATTATCTTTTGAAGTTGTAGCACAGATAACGGGACTTTCGGTCGATAGGATACAGGAAATTGCCGATAGTATGAAGGATAAATAAATCGTCTAACTCTGCATGGCTGTCCATACCTCCTAAGCGTCGGTACGGGCTTCCATGCTCACCGCTAGCGCGAAGTTACCCCTCCCCACTAAAACCCAAAACAAAATACGCGGACGCTGGCGCGAGATTCAAATCTCGTGCCGCCTATCAGTCGGGTTCCAACCCGACAGACATACAGTGCAAAAGGGTAAAACCCCAAGGATAAATGGCACGAGGTGGAACCTCGCGCCAGCGGCGAATTAAATGTTTTTACGTTCTCCACTACAAAACGAAGATTGAACGAAAATTGGCTAAAAACCGTTATCTTAGCTAGATGAATGCTATAAAGTCATGGATATAGAACTTCGATCCAAGCTATTATTGTACCTCCTTCCCTACCATCCAGCCAGGATTGGTGTGTTTGGTTCATTTGCCAGAGGTGAGAATAGTAAAAGTAGCGATTTGGATATCCTTATCAAGTTTAAGGATAGAATAAGTCTGCTTAAGTTGGTTCAAATTGAACAGGAGCTTACTGATAAACTTGGCATTCCTATTGACTTGGTTACCGAAAATAGTTTAAAGAATCCTCGTCTAAAGGAGTATATTGAAAAAGACTTAATTACTATCTACGAATGAAAAAGGATGATCGAATATACCTCGACCATATTCTTGAGAGCTTTATGAAGATTGTTCGGTACATAGAAGATGTAGCCTACGAGTCATTTTTGGCTGACGAAGAAAAACAAGATGCAATCATTCGGAAAATTGAGGTCGCAGGTGAAGCTACCAAGCGTTTAAGTCAGGAATTACGAGAAAAATACGATCAGATACCTTGGCGGGCTATTGCGGGGATGAGGGATAAGTTGATTCATGATTATTTTGATGTCGACCTTGATACGGTCTGGGAAACGGCGACTACGGATGTACCCCAACTGCTTTCAGAACTTGAATCAATTGTTGAAGAAATGAAATAAAGCGTATCCCCCCTCAAAGGCTAGCTTTCCCCCAAAAAAATAAAAACAAAAAAGCCCCCCTCCCACAAGTCAGTAAAAATCACACCCAACATCCAACATCCAACATCCAACATCCAACATCATACCCTTCTTCCTCCAGCCTCGTATACTTCACCTTCAGCGCGAGATTCAAATCTTGTGCCGCCTATGAAAAAAAATCTCCGTCATCGCCCCCACAATTTTCGCAAATCAAGAAACAACTGCTTGTACACCCCGCTCGTATCGCTATCAAACCACGCATCCCGGTTATGGGAAGAATGCAGGATAAAAGGCCGTTGGCGGCTCGTGTCGCGGTAGCAATCCACCACAAAAGGAGCGGGGATATTATCGCCTTCCAGTATGAGGCGTGCGTATTGGAACTTCTCCGCGCGGGTCTCGTCGAAATCGTCGGCGAAAGTGGCGCCGGGCAGGTTGCGCAGCGTGTTGAGATAATTTTCTACATCCATCGAGTCGAGCGGGGTTTTTCCGTTGAGCAGCCAGGGACCGCCGGTTTTGGAGAAACGCAGCGTCGTATCGGGCAGCTCGCAGGAAAAGGACGTCACCACCATATTCCGCTTCATTTTCAGCAATTCCAGGTTGCGGTAGCCTTCAAAGCTCTTGTTGAACGACATAGCCTGCATGCCGTCGATGGCGTACACCTCGTTTTCGCCGTTGATGCGCAGGTAGGAGATGGCGGTTTGCGTCTGCGGATTAAAGGAAAACTTGCCCACTACAAAAGATTCCAGTTCTTTATCGTTGCTATACACCGTGACCTGCGTGCCGTGTTCTTCGTCGACGCCGTAGTCGGCCCAGCTGCCGGCTTGGGTGGCCGCGATCTGGTTGGTTTTGATCAGGCTGATAGCGGAGAGCAGTTCCTCGACGGCAGTGGTCTGGGCTTTTACGCTCAGTTGTCCGTTGGAGACGATCCAGTCGGCGCCTTCCCGTTTGAGCGTGATTTCCGCCTCTTCGGGTTGTTTTATTATGATGTTTACCGCGCTGACCGCAGCGGTATCGATTTTGATCAGCTCGGAGTTGAAGTTGCTGTCGCCGCGGCCGGAGAGTAGCCTGTTGAGTCCGTACAAGACGAGTAAGGCGACGAATACGATTAGCAGTGTTTTGTTGGTCTTGCCCATAAGTAATCTATTAACTCGAGAAGAATTTTTAACCGCAGAGGAACGCAAAGTTGCGCAGAGGAACCGCAGAGTCAGGTAAACTCTGCGGTTCCTCTGTGTAACTCGGCGAAACTCTGCGGTTAACAACCGGAGTTGTATTCTGCAAATATTCACAATTTTGCCAGAAAAGACAACAACCCCTCCATCGCTTTCGCGCGGTGGCTGATACTATTCTTCACCTCGTAGGGCAAATTGGCAAAAGGCTGGTCGTAACCGTCGGGGATAAACACCGGGTCATAGCCGAAGCCGCCTTCGCCGGCGGGCTGTTCGGCGATGCGGCCGGGGGCGATGCCTTCGAAGGTAAAGACCTTTCCGCCGAGTATCAGGGCGATTACCGTGCGAAACTGGGCCCGGCGGTTCGATTGGCCCTGCAATTGCGACAGCACCAGGTTGTAATTATCCTCGGCGCTGCGTTGTGGGCCGGCGTAGTAGGCGGTATGCACCCCGGGAGCGCCGCCGAGGGCTTCGATTTCGAGCCCGGTATCTTCGGCAAAGCAATCCACGCCGTAGTGGTCGTACACGTACTGTGCTTTTTGCAGGGCGTTACCGGGGATGGTGTCGGTTGTTTCCGGCAATTCCTCGTGGCAGCCGATATCCTGCAGGCTGCGAATAGCAAAGTCGGGGCCGATGATGGCTTTGACTTCGGCTATTTTGTGGGGGTTGTTGGTGGCGAAGACGAGGTTTTTCATAGGAGGTTCTTAGTTGTGGGTTGTGGGTTATCAGTTATGAGTTATGGGTTATGGGTTATGGGTTATGGGTTATGGGTTATGGGTTATCAGTTATGGGTTAAATTTTAATAAAAATTAGGAAACCGACAACTCACAACTCACAACCCATAACCGACAACCGACAACAGAGAACTGAACTACATCAAAGATTGCAACGCCTTCCACAGCGCGCCGGCGCGGCGGTTGTCGCCTTTTTCGCGGCTTTCGCGGATAAGGGCGAGCGGTTCGGCGAGCAGGAACTTACAGTTGCCTATGGGGGCGGGTTGGTAGGGGCTGAGCGCGGCCTGGATGCCCAGTTGCGTGAGCGGCACGCCGAAGCTGATTACTTGTTTGATAGCGAATTGGGCGGGTATGCCGGCAAAGCGGTGTTGGTCGCCGGGGGCGACGAGCAGCAGGGCGGCGTCGTTATCCAGGTCGACTTGAATGGCGCTCAGTACCTTTTGCAGGAATGCGCGGTTGGCTTCCTGGGCGATTTCCTCGCCGGCGAGCACTAAAATGCCTTTTTGACACTTTCCAACCCATTGATTGTCAATCTGTTTTTGGTCGGAAATGGGGAATAAATCAAAGTCGAGCATTTTGAAATTAAGAATTTATAATTAAAAATTAAAAATTATCAAAATTATATTCTGTATTTGAATATTAAATTTGTTAAAATTAGAATAAATATATAACTTTGCAAAAATTCTCCAATGAAAAATCATATTGCGGTCGCAAAAGCACGACATTCTCGTCTTTCGCAAGTTGATTTCGACCATCTGCCCTTTGGCCGGGTATTTTCCGATCACTTATTTGTGGCGGACTACCACGACGGCAAATGGGAGCGGGCGCGTATCGAGCCGTTTGACCGGTTTGAGATACACCCTGCCTCGATGGTACTACATTACGGACAGGCTATTTTCGAAGGCATGAAAGCCTCGAAAAGCGAAGATGGCCGGCCCTTGCTGTTCCGCCCCGACATGCACGCCCAGCGTTTTAACGCATCTGCCCAGCGCATGTGTATGCCGGACGTACCCGAATCGCTGTTCCTTGACGCCTTGCACACGCTGATCGGAATAGACGCCGACTGGATACCCACACAGGAAGAGAGCGCCTTGTACATTCGTCCGTTTATGTTTGCCAACGACGAATTCATCGGTGTGAAGCCTTCCGAGCACTATCGCTTTATGATCTTCACGAGTCCGGTAGGGCCGTATTACGCCAAACCGGTGCGACTTCGCGTAGAAACGCAATACGTGCGCGCTACACAGGGCGGCACGGGTGAAGCCAAGGCCGCCGGCAACTACGCCGGTTCGATGCTTCCGGCCAAACTGGCCCAGCAGGCCGGTTTCGACCAGGTAATGTGGCTCGACGGCCACGAATTCAAATACATTCAGGAAGTCGGCACGATGAACATCTTCTTCGTCATCGACGGCACGGTGGTCACACCGGCCTGCGACGGCGCTGTGCTAAAAGGAATCACCCGCGACAGCATCCTGCACCTGCTGAAAGACAACGGTTACAAAGCAGAAGAACGCCGCCTGTCTATCGACGAAGTGGTGGAAGCCTACGACGCCGGCGTATTGCAGGAAGTCTTCGGCGCCGGCACCGCTGCCGTGGTGTCCCACGTATCGGAAATAGCTTACAAAGACCGCCTCTTGCACCTGCCTGCAATCGAAGACAGAAAGGTTGGCGAGTGGGCCAAAATGGAAATCAACGGCCTTCGTTCGGGCCGACTGGAGGATCCCTATGGATGGGTGACGCCGGTGAAAATTCCCGTAGCGGAGAGTGTGTAAAATTATATCTGATATTTCTCAATGGCTGCACAGGCAATTTGTCGTCTGTTCAGCCATTTTTTTACAAACTAAAAACCCCCAAAAAACGTTTACGGAAAAGAATACAGGAAAAGAAACAACGTTTTAGCTCTGTAAACTGTCTGTTCATAGACAGAACCGTGCCAATCATCTTATCTTTGTGAACAAGTCGTGTTACTTCATCATCTTTACTGCATTATATTCATCATATCGCATTTTCTAACCAAAAGGTATCATAATGAGATTACCATCACCCTTCTCTAGATTGCTATTGACTGTTATGGCGAGCCTGGTGCTGGGTACTGCCGTTTTTGGACAAGCCAAACCCGTGAAAATCCCCGATGGGATGGACAAAGTGGCTTCCGTAGA
>JAEUUQ010000053.1 GCA_016787505.1 Saprospiraceae bacterium
CGCCGTGAAACGCGGTTTGGAAAGCCCCACCTATACCCTGGCCTTCCCCAACGAGGAGGTGCGTTTGACCTTCCTGCAGTATATCCTTGCCGCCTACCTCGATCGCCCCGTCGACGTCACCGACGTGACGCTCACCCAGCGCATGCGCCGCTTTCTGGCCGAGGGCGACCTGCCCAACTTTTTCGCCCTGCTTTCGTCTATTTTCGCCTCTGTGCCCTACCAGATCACCCGCACCGAGGAGTCCTATTTTCACTCGGTCACGCACGTTGTACTGGCGCTCACGGGCCACGTCGTCCACTCCGAAATCCCCACTAACCAGGGCCGCATGGATGCCGTGCTTGACGCGGGCGAACGGCTATACATCTTCGAGTTCAAGTTGCGCGAAAGCGCCGACGCCGCCCTGGCCCAGATTCATGAACGCGGCTACCCGGAGCGCTTCCGCGCGGCCGGCAAGCAGCTGACGCTGGTGGGCGTGGCCTTCGATGTAGAGGCGAAGAACGTACGGGAGTGGAAGGCGGAGGAGGGGTGAGGGCATCTATTTAAACTACTTCATGGCCGCACAAGCACCACTTTTCTAAAAATCACCCCCTTCCCCATTTGTGCTACCAAAAAATAAATCCCATCGGCTAATCCTTCCGCAGAAAAACGCCACAAGCCCTCCGAAACGGGTTCAAAACTACCGCCCACTACCCTACCCCACAAATCCACCAGCTGCAGCATGCCGGCAGCCGGCCACTTAACCCATAATTCATTCGAAAACGGATTGGGAAATACAAATATATTTAATTGATTATCAGTTAATTCGTCGAAATCCGTAATCGGCATATTCGGCCCGCCGGGCGTTGGACTCACCGCCTGCACCGCCCCGAATCCGTCGGGCAAACGGCCCACCGCGCTATTAGAGGCTTGCGGTCCAAAGGCAAAGCCGTCGATCAAGGCGTAATTATTCGCCGCATGGTCAAAAATACCGATAAACTCCCCGGCTGCATCGAGTTTGAAATCGGTGTGCAGGGGTCCTTGTCCGGTATCATCGTCAGTCCACACAAGAAGATATTCCTGGGGTTGCATCCAGATATCGGGGAAAGCCCATTTATCGGGGTTCGTGGGGTTATCGGAGAGGTAGCGCCCACCGAGGTAGACCGGCACATCGGAATAATTGTAGAGCTCCACCCAGTCGTCGTATTCGCCGAAATTATCGGCGATCGTCGAAGAGTTGGCGGCCATCACCTCGTTGATCGCCACGGGTATCGCCGCGCCCGCAATGTCGACTCGCTGATAACCGCAGACCGGTTTCCGGCTTTGTTGGCCTACATTATCCGTAGCGTTGATGTAGTAATCGATAAAACCCGCGGCATTCAACGCCGGCAATTCAACGCCGTAGCGCCCGTCGCCGGCTGCGCCGTCGAGGTGCTGTCCGTCGTCGTACATCGGAATGCAGATATCCGAGCCGGCCCCGCTGAGGCGATAACACCACATCACCTGGGTCACAGCGGTATTATCTACCACTTGAGCGCTGAGGGCGATATCCTGGTAAGCAGAGGGATTATTATCGGCCACCCAGGTAATAATGGGCGCTACATCTGTATTCTCCAGTTGGCTCTGTGCCGTATTGTGCCGGGTACTGATATACTCCTGCAAGCCGTAATCGGTATGAAAAAAAGGCAGTTCGTCCACAAAAGCCGTCTCAAAATCGGTAAAAGTAAAGCCGTAGTCGAGCGGGCGGTAAGGATCGGCCTGAGCGTAGGGGGCAATGCGCTGTTTGAGGTCTTCCAGATAAGGAAAAAGGGCTTCCTCATTAAAAACATTATCCAAAAAAAGCTGCAGATAATACGTAAACCGCTCGCGATATTCCGGTACTTGCAGCACCCGTTTAAACAGCGGACGGGGTTCATTCGGATGCGCCCAGTTATACACATTTCGCGTACCCCAGTTCTGCCCCAGCCAGTCGATGCCCAGCGTATTATCGAGATCGTAGGGAATAAACTCGAACAGCCCGCTAGCCTGGTTGTGGTACAGGTAAAAATTATTTTTATTATAAAACGGCCCGTCCCAGTTGCCCGCCAGTACATCAAAAGCCATAGCCGGCAGCAGCGTCTCCACATTCATCACCTGTTCCAGCGCGCAGGGCAGGAAAGAAATCGGGGTATTATTCAGCACATCAATAAACTGAGCCAGGTCGGTATAATCGTCCATCTCCTCATTCGTCCGCAGGTCGTACGCCCGGCGACCGCCCGATTCAAACTTATACAAATTGGGGTTATTGCCCAGGTAGGCCAGGTCGGCTGGCCAGAGGCATTTATAGAGATTCCCATTTTTATTGCCAAATCGCGTCTCCACAAACTCCTCGTCGATATGCTCCACGTTCACATACAGTCCGCGGTATTCGCCGTTGATATACAGTCGCGCGTGGTTAGCGCGGGGCGCCGGCACGCCCATTTGCCGGAGCAGATCCCAGCACACCTTAGCGCGGCACACCGCGGGGTCGTTGTGTTCGCCGTTCAGGTTCAGTTTCTCCACGCCGTTCCACTGCCTGCCGGGTTCGTAGGTATTAAACGACACCTTAAACGACTTCTTAGCCGCCGTGCGCGAAGTATTGCCGCGCAGTCGCAATCCTACATTATAAACCGTATCGCGCTGGTCGCCGTCGTCGAAAGCAAAAGTAGCGTGCCAGTGGTAATTGCTCTGCTCGTTTCCCGGCGCCAGCAGTATCGCCAGCGAGTCTGCCGGCAGCCAGATATCGACGCGGGGCACGGCGTCGTCGCGGTACAGCGGGCCCGGGGCTGGGAAGGGGTTTTGGGCGTGGAGGCTAATGGCAGCTATGGCGCAGCAGAGTAATAACGATATTCGGGTGGGCATGGTTGTGTTGGTTTGTGGAGATGCAAGGTACGGCGGTGTTTTGGATCCACCACCAAACATCCTTCCCATCCTTACCAATCCCCCAAATCCTAATTAAAACCGATCCAAGGGCGGAGATATTTCAATTAGGATGCGCTTGATACGGAAGGATTGGAAGGATTATTTGCGACTTGGGGACTTTGCGATCCCAGCCGTTCGCCGGTGGTCGAGCGAAGTCGAAACCAACGGAGCCGGCACGGGAGTGATCATTTCGACTCCGCTCAATGACCGTCAGAGCCGTTCGTTGAGCGGAGTCGAAACGAACATGCTACAATTTCGGATTTCGGAATTCAGAATTCAAGTTTTTCCAGGATAAATCCGTAATCCGCAATCCGAATTCCGCAATCGGAAGTTGGGAGTACCTAAAAAATCAATAATTTGAACTGATAAAAAAATTAACTTTGCATAGAGCCGAACGAAATCATCCTTATCTACCAAAAATGAGGTGATAGGGATGAGGGAATTGTACTTATAAACAAGTTAGTAAACATTTAATGGAGACAATCAAACAACTTAACAAATTCACAAAGACTATCCTAATCGCAGGGCTGACATTTATTTTATATGGATACTTATGCCGACTAGTTGGACTTTATTTCTTTTGGGAAAGCAAGTCAATTGGCTGGGCACTTTTGTTCATAGGGGTAATTGGCTTTCTATTCCACAGAATTAACATTAAAAAAAGGGAAAAGAAAAAAACACTTTTTGAAAAAATAGGAATTGGAATTATCATTTTCATTCTGCTCGTTCAGGCAATTTTCATCGCTGTAATCCCACTTACGGACGCTTATTCAGTTGCCAAAGCATATCTCATTAATGACGCTAATCTTAAAACTAAAATAGGAAATATTACAGGGTTTGGACTAATTCCAACTGGTAGTATTCAAAAGACGACAGATTTCAGCGGTGAGTATGGCAGTGCAATAATCAATCTGACGGTAAAGGGCGACAAAAAGTTCAAAGACATTACAATTTATGTCGCTAAAAATGCTGACAGCCCTGACTGGAAAGTTGAAGGAATAAAATAAAACGTTTACTCCTGCGGCAGCTAAAGCAGCCGCTACGGTTATAATTTATACTTTTCATCCAGGCAGGTAAAACCTGACAGACAAGCGGCACGTTGGTATCTTGTGCCGACTGAGCAGGCAAAAAACTCATGGAAAAATTTCTCTTAATCGAATCCTGACAAGCAATGAAAAAAAAACAATAATCCGGATCAATATATCAATGCGGGCGGTATCAACGGACTCGGCGAGGGCTTTATCAATACCAATAACGTGCACCGTACCGGCTGCTTTAGCTGCCGGAAAATCCTGGCTATTTCATGAAAAATTCCATGTTGCTGCGGCAGCTAAAGTAGCCGCTACTGTTGCAGGTTATACTATTCACAAGTAGCCCAAAACAAAATTTGATATCTCTTCTTTTACAAGGAAAGTTGAACTATATTTGTCTATAACTTCCTGTCTAACAACGCCAATTGTTGCTACTCAATTACGCTATGGCAATCTCCAGATAGACCATCATGTAAATTAGTGCGGAGTCTGCACGATAAACTTGAAAAATAACATGAAAAAAATCGCAACACTACTGACCGTATTAATTGCGACAACATTTAATGCAAAGGCTCAAACACCGGCCGTCAAATGGTGGTACGATACCAATGATGCCGCTTTTGGTCAGTCGGCTGCCGGTGACATTGACGGCGATGGCCTGCTCGAAGTCGTCTTCGGGTGCTACCGCAATGATAGTACAGTATACGTCCTCAATGCCGAAAATGGGACTTTACACTGGAAGTATAATACGCATCATGCTAATGCGGAGGGTTGCAATGATGTTGCACCCGCCATTTTTGATGTGGACGGCGATTCGCTTATGGAAGTCATAGTGCCGAGTTCATGCAATCCCGTTACATTTTGTTTTAACGGATTATCCGGTTCGGTAAAATGGCAGTGTAATACAAGAGGAAGCGATTCACCGCCTGTAATTGCTGATGTGGATAATGACGGCAGGCCGGAAATTCTGCATGGCGAATTTGGCGGTTATGTAAAATGCATCAATGCCGAAAATGGTTCCCAAGCATGGGAAATACCCGTTGATCTCAATTCCTGGATTCAAACTGCTCCTACAATTGTCGATCTCGACAACAACGGTCAACTCGATTTTGTCGTCGGAACGTGGAACTTCGATGGGCTCGATAGTATCTATGCCTTCAGAGGCGATAACCAGGCACGGTTGTGGTCGTATCCCGTACACGATTACATGTACCACGGAACCGCTGTTGCCGACCTCGATAATGACGGTAAGCCTGAATTGCTGATTGGATCGTATAATGACACCCTATACTGCATCAATGGCGAAAACGGCGCCACCAGTTGGAAGTACAAAGCAACCGGCGGTTACATAGGTTCGCCTGCAACCATTGCCGACATTGATAATGACGGAAGTTGCGATGTGGTTTTCGTAAGCGCCTACCAGGTCATTGCGCTTTCGAATACAGGAAGCCTGAAATGGCAATATAATATTCCCGGATACGAACAATCTTTCAGAGGTGTTGCAATTGCTGATATTAATAATGATGTTTTTCCCGATGTCATTTTCGGGACGGACGGAGGTAAGGTGATAGCCCTTAACGGAAACAACGGCAGCCTTGTCTGGTCTATTGACCTTGCCGCACATTATGGCGATCCCGATTTTGCGCTTGACCATGCGCCGCTTGTTGCTGATTTCGATAATGATGATACGCTCGACGTATTTATTGTTGGCGGATATGCTACTTACCCTGATTTTCAAAATAATTTCGGCCGCGCGTATATGATTTCGGCCGGCATAGGAAACGGCCCCGACTGGCTTATGTTCCAAAACGACATACACAGGCAGTCCTCTTTGTGTACATATCTGACTAATGCGGTAAGCGAAGTATCAGAATCAATTGCTCTTTCTGTATTTCCAAATCCGTTTTCTTTGCAGACAACTTTGCAGTTAGAAGAAATGGTAAACGACGCAACCTTGACAGTTTACGATTTGTATGGGCACACGGTTAGGAAAATAGAAAACCTTTTTGGACAGACAATCACTTT
Source organism: Saprospiraceae bacterium (assembly GCA_016787505.1). Classification (GTDB taxonomy): domain Bacteria; phylum Bacteroidota; class Bacteroidia; order Chitinophagales; family Saprospiraceae; genus JABWBR01. The sequence goes on from JAEUUQ010000053.1 coordinate 5,973, forward strand.
TCACCGGGACAATTTGCCAGGTGGCATGTATTTTATGCTACTACAACAAGACGATGAAATAATTGGAACAATAAAAATAATCATCACGGATTGATAGCTACGCAAGTGTTTGTGAAATAATGAAAATCTTTCGGTTATAGACAATTCACAAAGCCAATAACTCGTCAATTTGTCTTTGCATGACTTTCAGAGTAGGAATATCAACGATTTCTCCTTGTTTGTTCATGATCGAATAAATGCGCGAGATGGGCAGTTTATTGGGTAATACTATCGTACCAAGGTGGTTGAGCACGCCGGTGAGTTGGTCCATACCGCGGAGGTTGCCGGCGCGACCGGTAGCAATGCCGACCAAAGCAGCCTTTTTGCCTTTAAACGTAGCATCGTATTGCCTGACCGAGCAGGCATCAAGAAACAACTTGAGCACGCCGGGAAAACCGCCGTTGTATTCGGGGATGAGGTAGATGAACCTGTCAGCCGGGATCATATACTCGTCTTGCAGGGCAATCAGGCTGGGCGACATCTGCGACGCTTCGTACATATCGGGGTGAAACCAGTCGTGAGCCGCATCCTCCAACGAAAGTACTTTCACTTCTTCGTTAGTCAACGTGCGGCATATTTCCGCGTATTTTTTGGCAAAATGCAGGCACTCGCTGCCCTTTCTGTTTGTGCCTGATATGATTGTGATCATTTGTTTTGTTACTATTGCGCGCTAAAGTAATATCATTTAAGCAATTTGGTTCATAGCCATATGGGCAAAAATATCTACCTTACCCAAATAAAATACAGCTGAATATGCAACTCACATACTACGGCCATTCTTGTTTCGGCCTGACTACCAAGGGTAAACACATCCTTTTCGATCCTTTTATACGAGGCAATGAATTAGCCCGGCATATTGATATCAAAAACATACAAGCCGACTACATCCTGCTCTCGCACGGCCACGGCGACCACGTGGCCGACGCCGAAGAGATCGGCAAACGCAATCATGCTACTATCGTATCCAACTTCGAAATTGTGAGCTGGTACGAGGCCAAAGGACTCAAAGGCCACCCCATGAACCACGGCGGCGCCTGGCAGTTTGATTTCGGTACGGTCAAATACGTGAATGCCATCCACTCCAGCGTATTGCCCGACGGCACTTACGGCGGCAACCCGGGCGGTTTTGTCATCTGGAACGAAGAAGGCTGCCTGTATTTTGCCGGCGATACGGCGCTGACGATGGATATGAAACTGTTGCCCCTCACCTGCCCGCCCCTCACGGCGGCCATTTTGCCCATAGGCAGCAATTTTACCATGCACTACGCCGATGCCGTTATTGCCTGCGACTTCATCGGCTGCCATAAAGCGGTTGGCTGTCACTTCGATACCTTCGGCTACATCAAAATAGATCACGAAGCAGCAAAAAAGGCTTTTCAGGATAGCGGAAAAAAGCTACTTTTGCTTGCCATTGGGGAAAGTATAGCGCTGTAATATTTTCTAATTATTTGTTCATCAAAGCATTACTGCAATGGGTAAGGTAATAGCCGTGGCCAATCAAAAAGGCGGCGTCGGGAAGACGACCACAACGATC
>JAEUUQ010000070.1 GCA_016787505.1 Saprospiraceae bacterium
CGTTACCCTGCTAGACGCCCTCAAAACTTATCAGGTAGACGCTGCCATCGGGGGCGGCCGCCGCGATGAGGAAAAAGCCAGGGCCAAAGAACGCTTTTTTTCGCACCGCGACGCTTTCGGCCAATGGGATCCCAAAAACCAACGCCCTGAATTGTGGAACCTGTTTAACGGCAAAAAACACCCCGGCGAGCACTTCCGCGTATTTCCCCTCAGCAATTGGACCGACTTGGATGTGTGGACGTATATCGCCCGCGAAAAAATTCAACTCCCACCCCTTTACTTCTCCCACAGCCGCCAGGTTTTTTGGCGCGACAAGGTGCTCTACGGCGACACGCCTTTTATGGTGCACCTGCCGGGAGAAGAGATCTTTGAAGCCCAGGTTCGCTTCCGCACCATAGGCGATGCCACTTGCACCGGCGCTATTTTCTCGGAGGCAACTACGATCGAAGACGTGATTGAGGAGGTGATCGCTTTTCGCACCACTGAACGCGGCACCCGGGGCGACGACAAACGCTCCGAATCGGCTATGGAAGATCGCAAACGCGTGGGATATTTTTAATTTTTTTTGAAAAAAATAGCATGGATTTATTGCGATTTACGACCGCCGGCAGCGTAGACGACGGCAAAAGCACACTGATAGGCCGCTTGCTGTACGACTCCAAATCTATTTTTGAAGACCGCCTGGAAGCCATCGAACGTACCAGCAAAGCCAGCGGCGAAACCGAGGTAAACCTGGCCCTGCTCACCGACGGCCTGCGCGCCGAACGCGAGCAAAAAATCACGATTGATGTGGCCTACCACTATTTTGCCACCCCACAGCGCAAGTTTATCATTGCCGATACCCCCGGCCATACCCAGTATACCCGCAACATGGTGACCGGCGCTTCTACCGCCGACCTGGCCATCGTGCTGATCGACGCCCAAAAAGGCGTACTCGTACAGTCGCGCCGCCACGCTTTTATCGCCTCCCTGCTCCAAATCCCCCACCTGGTCGTGGCCATCAACAAAATGGACAGCGTGGACTACGACGAAAAGGTGTTTGACCAGATAATGGAAGAATTCACGCAGTTTAGCGCCAAACTCGATATGCCGGATATCGTATTTATCCCGATTTCCGCACTAAAGGGCGATAATATCGTGCAGCGAAGCACTCATATGCCCTGGTATGACGGCCCCACACTGCTCTACCTGCTTGAACACGTCCACGTGGAGCCCTACAAAAACCTGATCGACTTTCGCTTTCCGGTGCAATACGTGGTACGGCCCCACCAGCAATTCCGCGGCTTCGCGGGCAGGGTAAGCTCAGGGGCTATCCGCGTCGGCGAACCCGTTAAGGTGCTGCCCTCCGGCAAAGACAGCGCGGTGAAGTCTATCGTGACCTACGCCGGCGAACTCGAAGAAGCCCGCGCCGGCGATTCGGTGGTGCTCACCCTCGAAGACGAAATCGACATCAGCCGGGGCGATATGCTGGTGCGCGTGCACAATACACCCGTCATCGGCCGCCAGGTAGACGCCTATCTGTGCTGGATGGACGAAACCCCGATGGAGCCCGGTCGCCTGTACGAATTGTGGCAAACCTCCCACACTGGCCGCGCTTCGATTGGCGAGGTGCGCTATAAAATGGATATGGAAACCATGCACCGCCTGCCCTCAGGTTTGCTACTGCTCAACGACATCGCCTTGGTTTCGCTCCAGACTACAATTCCCTTTTTCTGGGATACCTACCGGCAAAACCAGCATACCGGCAGCTTTATCCTCATCGACCCCGACACCCATAATACCGTGGCGGCGGGCATGGTCCGGCAAGTCAACAAAGAATCGATCGCCGACCTGCCACAGGCGCCCGCCGGCAAAAAATCTGCCGACGTGGTGTGGGAAGGCTGGAATATAAACCGCGCCAGCCGCGAATCGCGCAACGGCCATCAGGCTGCCGTGCTGTGGTTCACCGGATTGTCGGGTTCCGGTAAAAGCACCATCGGGCGTTTGCTCGAACAACAACTCTTCGACCGCGGCATCCAAACGATGCTGCTCGACGGCGACCACCTGCGACACGGCCTCTGCAACGACCTCGGCTTCAGCGAGGCCGACCGAAGCGAAAATATCCGCCGCGCCGCCGAAGTGGCCCGGCTCTTCTACGAACAGGGCAATATCGTGATCTGCACGTTTATTTCGCCCTTTGCCAAAGACCGCCAACAGGTGAGAGAACTTATCCCCGAAGGCCGCTTTTTGGAAGTGTGGGCCAACTGCGACCTCGACACGGCCATCGCCCGCGACCCCAAAGGCCTCTATGCCCGGGCCCTACGCGGCGAAATAGCCCATTTCACAGGCATCAACTCGCCCTACGAACCACCCGAAAACCCGGAAATAACACTGCACACCGCCACCGAAGACAGCGAGGCGGCCGCCCGGCGTATAGTAGAAGAATTGACGAACAAAGGGATTATTTGATGGGAACACTATTTTTGTTAACCGTACAAAGCGCAAAATAGCCTCTGTGAAACCTCTGTGTACCTCTGCGTCCTCTGTGGTTAAAAAATCTATTCGGAAATAAATTAAAAAAATGAACCAACAAAAACAAATCTACTTTCACGTAGGGCTCGGAAAAACCGCTTCCACCTACCTCCAGAATCGCTTTTTTACCAAATTAAAAGGCATTCACTATATCCATACTTCTTTATACAAAAAAAGTAAAAAAATAATCCACCAAACCGATCACTCTAAATACCTCGTCTCAAGAGAATTTGACCAGCAGTTGGAATCAGAAGTAAAATGGTTTTCTTCCGATTTTCCCGATGCCAAAATAATCGTATTTTTCAGACGGCAAGATGGCTGGATAGCCTCGCAATATAAACGCTTTGTAAAAAATGGATTCCCCGGTACCTTTACCCAATTTATCGATGTGGAAAACGATAATGGTTATTGGAAAAAAGAAGACCTGCTTTTTTATCCCAAATTAAAAACTTTGGAACACTATTTTAAATCCAAACCGCTGGTATTATTTTACGAAGAATTTAAAAAAGACCCCATTCCCGTATTCAACAAACTGTGCGATTTCATGGGCGCCGAATACGACCTCAACGAAGTTGATCTATCGCCCAAACACGTATCGTACAATGAGAAACAATTAAAAGTAATCCGCAAAATAGGCTGGCGTTTTTTCCGCCCCAATATGCCGCCCATCAAAAATCCGGTATGGCGATTTTTGCGTCGTATTTATCACATGGCTATCCGCTATCCCATTTTATACGGCGCCCTACTTGTTCCCGAATCCTGGGTAAATCCCGAACCACTTATCCCCCCTGCCGAATTGGAAAAAGTAAAAAAGGTTTTTGAAGAAGACTGGAAGAAATGCCAGGAATATGCGGCTACGGTGCAGCCGGGAAGCGCCGTGGAGTGAGGACTTTGGGACTGTACGACTGTACGACTTTGCGACTTTGGGATCCAAGGCCGTTCGTTGAGCGGAGCCGAAACGAACATCCCCGTTGGTCATTTCGACTCCGTTCAATCACCAACCGCCGACTGCTGACTGCCGACAGCCAAAACCTAAAACAATGAAGCACATCATCTTAATCACACTCTTTTTTCTCCACATTTTCATGGCCTTCAGCCAGTCCGACTCACTGCCTTACGTCATAGTCCTCGGCGTAGCCCAGGATGGCGGCTACCCACATATAGGTTGCCAACGCCAATGCTGCAAATTGAGTTGGAAAAATGTGGAGATGCGAAGGCACGTCGTGTCGTTGGCGCTGGTGGATCCAGCAGAAAAAAAATGGTGGCTTTTTGAAGCCACGCCCGATATCAACGAACAGCTCCACCTTTTTTCTACGCTTACGCAAAATGCGTATAGCTACCTCCCACAGGGTATTTTTATTACACACGCCCATATCGGCCATTATACCGGCTTGATGGAATTGGGAAGAGAGGCGATGGGCGCAAAAGAAATACCGGTTTATACATTGCCCCGCATGGCTGCTTTTTTGAAAAATAACGGCCCTTGGGGACAATTAGTGCAATTAAAAAATATTGAGCTGAAAATATTAAATACCGATTCTATTTTGTCATTAACACCTCAAATTGACATTATCCCATTTACCGTTCCCCACCGCGATGAATATTCCGAAACGGCCGGTTTTTATATTTTTACAAAAAATAAAAAATACGTCTTTATTCCGGATATTGATAAATGGTCGAAATTTGAAAAAAATATATTAACCGTTGTTAAAAATGTAGACATCGCATTTTTGGATGCTACTTTCTGCAACGCCGGCGAATTGCCCAATAGAAATATGGAGGAAGTGCCACACCCGTTTGTAATTGAAACCATGACATTATTTGAAAAAGAAAATATTGAAGTCAAAAAGAAAATTCATTTTATCCATTTCAACCATACCAATCCCATTTTGTGGGACGAAGGGCAAAGACAACAAATTATTCAGGCCGGATTTAACATCGCTATACAAGGCGCTATGTATAAATAATTGATTGATGCTGGTATGTGGTAGGAAGGGAAAAAATATTTCTTTTTACACAAAAAATCGCCCCTCCACTAGCCCGGATGGTTGTATATTGTAGGCTAAACATACTGATACTATGGCATCATCCCCTGCAACCCACAGCCCTAAAGGCAAAGCGGCAAAAACCTACACATTTGCCGAGGCATTCACAGCCACTACGGCGTATTTCGGAGGCGACGAACTGGCCGCCAACGTGTGGATCAACAAATACGCCCTCAAAGACGCCTACGGCAACCTCTACGAACGCACCCCCGACGATATGCACCGGCGTATAGCCCGCGAGATAGCCCGAATAGAAGCCCGATACCCCAACCCGCTTGGCGAAGATCAAATTATGGAGCTGCTTAGCGATTTTCGCTATATCGTGCCGCAGGGCAGCCCTATGGCGGGTATCGGCAACAACTACCAGGTTTCCTCGCTGTCAAATTGTTTTGTGATCGGCAACCACGCCGATTCCTACGGCGGCATCATCCGCACCGACGAAGAACAGGTGCAACTCATGAAACGACGCGGCGGCGTGGGCCATGACTTGTCGCACATTCGACCCAAAGGCAGCCCTGTGATGAATTCGGCGCTTACCTCTACCGGCATCGCGCCGTTTATGGAGCGCTATTCGAATTCTACCCGCGAAGTAGCCCAGGACGGCCGCCGCGGCGCCCTGATGCTGACGATCTCTATCAAACACCCCGATGCCGAGAACTTTATAGACGCCAAACTCGAACAAGGCAAGGTGACCGGCGCCAACGTGTCGGTCCGCATCGACGATGACTTTATGAAGGCCGCTATCGCCGGCCAACCCTATACGCAGCAATTCCCTATCGACTCCGCCGCGCCAACCTTTGAAAAAAAGATCGACGCCGCGCAACTCTGGCACAAGATCGTCTACAATGCCTGGAAATCTGCCGAACCAGGCGTACTATTCTGGGATACCATCCTGCGCGAATCGGTGCCCGATTGCTACGCCGACCTCGGCTACCGCACCATCTCTACCAACCCCTGTGGCGAAATACCGCTCTGCCCATACGATAGCTGCCGCCTGCTGGCCATCAACCTCTATAGCTATGTGGAAGAACCCTTTACGCCCAAGGCCCGATTCGATTTTGAAAAATTTGCCCGCCACGTGCAATACGCCCAGCGAATCATGGACGACATCATCGACCTGGAGCTGGAAAAAATAGACCGCATCGAGGAAAAAATAGGCACAGACCCCGAACTGGATGATATCAAAGACGTAGAAAGGCAATTGTGGAAAAAGATCCGAAAAACCTGCATCGAAGGCCGCCGCACCGGCGTGGGCATCACCGCCGAAGGTGATATGCTGGCCGCTCTGGGCCTGCGCTACGGCAGCGATGAGGCGATCTCTTTTGCCGTCGACGTGCAGCGCACTGTAGCACTCAACGCCTATCGCTCATCGGTAGACATGGCCCGCGAACGCGGCCCGTTCCCCATCTACGACGCCAGCAGGGAAATGAAAAATCCTTTCATTAGCAGACTGAAAGAAGCCGATCCCGCTTTATACGACGACATGGTGAAATACGGCCGCCGGAATATCGCCCTGCTCACCATCGCCCCCACCGGTACTACCAGTCTGATGACCCAAACGACTTCGGGAATCGAGCCGGTATTTATGGTGAGCTACAAACGCCGCCGCAAGGTGAACCCCAACGACAAATCTGCCAATGTGACCTTTATCGATGAGGTGGGCGACCACTGGGAAGAATACCACGTCTTCCACCACCGCTTTGTCGACTGGCTCAAAGCCCGCCACGACAACGTGGAGGAAATCACCCATCTGCCCGCCGAAGAACTGCAGACCATTATCAACCAGTCGCCTTATTATAAAGCTACAGCAAACGATGTGGACTGGGTGCAAAAGGTAAAAATGCAGGGCGCCATACAGAAATGGGTCGACCACTCTATTTCGGTAACGGTAAATGTCCCCCAGGATACCCCGGTAGAAATGGTCAAGCAAATCTACCAGACGAGCTGGGAATACGGATGTAAAGGCTGTACCATCTACCGCGACGGTTCGCGGTCGGGTGTACTGGTGGCAGACACCCCAAAAGCCTCCCAAAAACAGGTTTTCCACGAAACCATGCCCCCCAAGCGCCCCGAACGGCTCGAAGCCAACATCGTTCGGTTTATGAACAACGACGAACCCTGGATGGCCGTGATCGGGCTCTACGAAGGCAAACCCTACGAAATTTTCACCGGCCGCGCCATTGATATTTTCAAGTTTCCCGATTATGTAAAAACAGGATGGATCATCAAACACAAAGACGAAACCGGCGCCAATCGCTATGACTTCCAATTTGTAGACCGCGATGGCTACCGCGTGACGATCGAGGGCCTCTCCCGCTCTTTCAACAAAACTTACTGGAATTACGCCCGCCTCATCTCAGGTATAATGCGCCACGG
>JAEUUQ010000071.1 GCA_016787505.1 Saprospiraceae bacterium
AACCGACGGATGGACGGCCTATCGCATCGGCGAAGCCATGTACCAAACCCAAAATTACGCGCAAGCCGTGGCCTTTTACGAACGCTCGCTGGAGCTGTTGCCCTATCAACTCGATTTTCGCGAAAAACTAGCCATTGCATATGTGGCCACCCAGCAAATCCCACAGGCTATTGCCGCTTTCGAATGGGTGTTGAAAGAAAATCCCAAACGCAAAATGGCACTCGCCAACCTGGGCTATATCTACGTATCGCAACGCCGGTTTGAAAAAGGCGAAGCCCTCTACGACAAAGCCCTGGCCCTCGACCCCGACTATGAGCAGGCTTTGCTCAATAAAGCGGCAGTGAGGTTGTTTCGCAATGATTGCAGCGCCGCCGCCCCTCTTTTGCAGCGTATCCTCAAGCGAAATCCGGGGCATAGCCAGGCGAGGCGTGCTTTGGCGCAGTGTGGGGGGTAGGTGGCGATCGCGATTTGCGATTTCGGAATTCGGATTGCGGATTTATCCTGGACAAAATCCGCAATCCGCAATCCGCAATCCGCAATCGGCAATCGGCAATCGGCGGATTAGGATTTTCTACTTAAATTGCATGCGGAAAATAAGGCTCAGCATTTTTGTTAAAAAGAAGATCTACACAAACCCGGTTATACACTAATGAGATACCACACTATTGCTGCACTATTATTGGTTGCTTTACATTCCGTTGCCTTTGGCCAACAAGGAGGGGGAGAAGACAAACTTGCCCAAAACTGGCAGGTTTTTCACGACCGGGGCGACTACGACAAAGCTGTCGAACAGGCCAGGCTGATCTACCAGTTGGGGCAATCCACCAAAAACAACGAACTCATGGCCCAGGCATTAAACTGGGAGGGTCAATCTCTGCTCAAAATAACCAGGCGCCAGTCGGCCAACCGCAATAACGCCGAAAAAGCGCTGAAAAAAAGCCAGGAGTTATTGGCCAGCGTTGACAACAAAGACCTGGAGACCAGCAACCTTCAACTGCTCAGCGAAATAGCCCGCCTGGAAGAAGATGATACGGCACTGGCTTTATATCAAAAACAATTAGCGGCCATAAATAATCAGATTGCCGCCGGCGAAGCCAACAAAAATCTGTCGGAAAAAGTAGCCCAATTGGGCAGCCAAACCCAGGATCTTCAGCAGCGCGTACAATCGCTTAGCGCTGCGCAAGTGAAGGCGGAACTGCTATTGGCTATGCAAAAAAACTATATGGATTCGATAGAAATGGCCCGCATGCAGGATGCTTTTCTTTTAGAAAAAAAGGAATTAGAACTTAAAGATCAAAAAACACAGGTGGCGTTGCAGCAAAACCAACTCAGGTTGCAATCTTCGCAACGCAACTTTTTTATCGCCATCGCCGGCATATTGACCTTATTTGCCATCGGCATCTATTTCCGCTTTAGCGAAATAAAAAAATACAATATCATCTTAAATGCCAAAAATGAGGCGCTGATAGCCGAACAGCAGCGCTCGGAAATGTTGTTGCTGAATATCCTGCCGGCGATGGTCGCCGATGAACTAAAAAACAGCGGCATCACCAAAGCCCGCCGCTATGAACAAGCCACGGTAATGTTTTCCGACTTTAAAGACTTTAGCCAAATCGCCAAGACGCTACCCCCCGAGCAACTGGTAGCCGAGTTGGACGTATATTTCAAAGCATTTGACTTTATCATCGGTAAATATCAAATCGAAAAAATAAAAACTATCGGCGATGCCTACATGTGCGTTGGCGGCATACCCGACGTGCAGGGCAGCTCGCCAAAAGACGTGGTAAAGGCCGCGCTGGAAATACAATCATTGCTCGCCAAATTCAAAGTAGAAAGGCAAAAAGCAGGCAAGCCCTTTTTCGAAGCCCGCATCGGCATCCACACAGGCCCGCTGGTGGCCGGCGTAGTGGGCTCCAAAAAATTCGCCTACGATATCTGGGGCGACACGGTAAATGTGGCCTCCCGCCTCGAGACCAGCAGCGAGGCCGGCCGCGTGAATATCTCGGAAACAACCTACAAACTCGTCAAATCAGAATTCAAATGCGAAGCCCGCGGCCTGGTAGCCATCAAAAATCTGAACCAGGTGGCGATGTATTTTGTGGAGGGATAACAGGCTTGCCGCGCAACTCAAAAAACACAACGAAAAATAACATGAAAACCAATGAACCCAAATCAATAGCACTTGTAGCTAATAGCTCTTGGTATATTTATAATTTGCGACTCGGCCTTATTCGGGCATTAAAGGAAGCTTCTTTTTCCGTCACAGTACTGGCCCCCAAAGATGATTTTTCAGAACGATTTATGGAAGAAGGTTGCCGGTATATAGAAATAGAAATAAATGGCATGGGGACAGACCCGGTAGAAGACTTCGTTTATTGCTATAATTTGATGCGGATTTATCGTAAGCACCGTTTTTATTACGTTTTCCATTATACCATAAAGCCTAATATATACGGCCCGGTAGCGGCTGCAGTGCATGGCATTCCCTCTACTTCTATTATTTCGGGACTCGGATATTCTTTTATAAATAAAGGGGTGTTCAATTTTTTTATTAAAATGCTTTATAAAATAGCGACTTATCTGGCCGATGAAGTGTGGTTTGTAAATCCCGATGACAAAAAATTATTTGAAGCGCACAATATTGTATCCACCTGCAAGGCCAAATTATTGCCTGGCGAGGGGGTTAATACGCTGCATTTTAGTCCGCAAAAAGATCGTATATCTGCTACGAAAGCCAACCACTTTATTTTTTGCGGTCGCCTGATCTGGACGAAAGGAGTCGGCGAATTTATCGAAGCCGCCCGTTTGATCAAGGCGCAGCATCCCGAAGCTACTTTTTCTATTTTGGGTTTTTTGCATGTCAATAACCCGGATGCGATACCGGCAGAAGTAATAGAAGCCTGGCAAAAAGAAGGTGTGGCTCAATATCTGGGCGCTACTGATGATGTGCGCCCGTTTCTCGAAGCCGCCTCTTGCCTGGTACTTCCTTCCTATTATGGAGAGGGAACGCCGAGAAGTTTGCTGGAAGCTTCCAGTATGAAGGTGCCCGTTATAACTACCGATCAGGTGGGGTGCCGCGAAGTGGTAAGGGATGGCTATAACGGCTTTCTCTGTAATAAAAAGGATGTGGCTGACCTGGCCCAAAAGATGGATCGTTTTGTCAGGATGCCTTTTGATGAACGCCTTCGCCTGGGAGAAAACGGCCGCCGCCTGGTAAAAGAAAAATTCGACGAGGCATTTGTCATTCAACACTACCTGGACAAAACCAGTAAGGCCGGTACTACGCGGCGATCTACTGAAAAGGGGCGCAAACTGTTGGCTGCAGCCCTTGCTTTTACTAAGCCACGCCCATAATCTAGCATAATGAAACAGTCAGTTTACGACTTTTTTCATTCGGATAATGTACGCTTGTTCTTTTTTAGCGGCTTTGCATTTTTACTCCCTTTTTTCCAGCAAGCATCAACCTGGTGGATACTAATATGGGCATTTTATTCTCTTGTGTTTTTTGACAAAGAAGTAATCAGGATAAATAAAAAACTCCTTGTATTGGTTGGATTATTTATCGTGTATGCCCTCTCTTTGTGTTATACGGAAAATGGGGAATATCCGTTTTTAGAGCGCAAGGCGCTGCTGGTCGTGATGCCTTTGCTATTCACGCTTAACGGCCGCGTTCTTCCCGGGCGTCACATTCCCATATTACATGCTTTTATTTTAGGGTGCCTTTTTTCGCTGATATGCAGTGAAGCAACAGCGATATACCACAATCATCATTATGGGTGGATGGGTAAAAATTTTTTTGTCGAAAAGAAATTTGCCGTTTTTCATCAAACCGTCTATTACGCCCTGTATCTCCTCATGGGGCTATTGGCCTTAATACATTTTTCATTTAAAAATCGCCGGCTATCAATTGCTTCGGGGGCTTTTTTGGTCATAGGTTTATTCCAGATTTCTAACCGGGCTTCATTGCTTGTTTTCGTATTGCTGATAGCACTTCACATTTTTTCTTACACCCGGAATAACTACAGAATAGTATTTTCTTTATCTGTTGCGACTATTTTATTTCTCGGTATGCTAGTGGCGGTTCCGCGCTGGCAAAAAACATTCGGAGAGATTACACAAAAAGAATTATCAGATACTTCTACTTCAAAAAAGAGTATTTCAAAAATAAGTTTCCGGCTGGCTTCCTGGGATGCTTCCACAGACCTCATTCCGTCGCATTTTTGGCTAGGCGTCGGCGTAGGAGATCTCCAGCACGAACTAAATGCGATCTATAAAAAGAAAGGTTATACAACTGCGTATGAGCATAAATTTAATCCGCATAATACGTATTTTTCTATGTTACTCGAAACCGGAATCGCCGGATTGATTTTGCTTTTTATGGTTTTATTTTTTTTATACAAAGAAATCAGCAGCCAACCCCAATGGCGTTATTTTTATATTAGCTTTATTTTACTATTAGCTATTAATTTTATCTTTGAGTCAATGCTTAGCCGGTATTCCGGGCTGTCGTTCATTACTTTTTTTTATTGCTTATTGGTAAACATGCGAGAAGGTGTGGCGCTTTCCGACCTTCGTGCCAAAAACTAAACCTTTGACACCCCAAATTTCCGTTCTGCTTCCGGTATACAACGAACCGCTCTCCTGGATTGCATGCGCTATCGACAGCATGCTGCACCAGATTTTTCAATCTATGGAGTTGATCGTCATTCAGGATGAGCCTTTCCGGAAAGATATCGAGCCGCTCATCCGCCAATACGAACAACAAAATTATCACATTCGATTTATTATCAATTCTTCAAATATGGGCCTTGCCCAGACGCTCAACGAAGGCGCCGGATATGCCCGGGGTAAATACATTGCCCGTATGGATGCCGATGATATCTCTTTTCCCCACAGGCTGATGCGGCAATTCCAATTTATGGAGCAAAACCCCGACATTGGCTTGTCGGGTTGCCAGGTCATCAAAATTGATGAAAATGAAAGCATTGTCGGGCATTCCAACAGCCCTTTGGAATGCGG
>JAEUUQ010000446.1 GCA_016787505.1 Saprospiraceae bacterium
CCGTCTTCTATTGTTATTGTTTCTACTTTCGATTTTCGCTTTTGACCTTCCCGCACAGCGCAACGGCACACTGCACCTGATTACTGCCATCGATGTAATTAATGAGGACATTGCCCAAGGATGTAAAAAGGACTACGAAAATGCCAATGAGATTTTCAAGTTTATTGCCCAAACAGGCGGCATGAATTATCAGGCCTATAATCTTGAATTTAAGCTCCAATCTGTAATCTCGTTTTTTACACAATTTCACTGCGGTACTGACGATGCTATTGTGTTTTTATATTCGGGCCATGGCCTGCGGTATGACGACGATGGAGATGATTGGCCTTGGCCGTATATGTACTTTTGCGATATAGCTGAAAAAGATTTTCATTCCGATAATTGTGAGGCTGACCTGGAAGAATTACACGACGATATCAAAAGTATTTTAAAACCGCGGATGGCGCTGATTATCGGCAATAGTTGCAACGAATCGGTAGTATTAGATACGCCCATCAATTCATCGGGAGAAAGTTCCGATTTTACGGAAGGTCAAGATGAGTTGACGGGTATTGAGTTGTTTACCAAATTCAGGGGTAATATTATTACTTCCGCTTGCGGCCCCGGGCAAAAATCGTATACGACAGACGAGAATGGCTCCTATTTTGTCGTTGATTTATTCAAATACCTTGCCGACGCATTAGCAAGTCAAGAACCTACCTCCTGGATGTCTATCCTGGAACAAACAAGAAGCAGCGTGCTGGAACTGAATCAAAACCAGGCGCCACAGTACAAAATCGAATAATTACATTCATATACTAAATCCTGTCTGCATGAGATTACTTGCCTTCCTTTTTATCCTGTCTGGTATTCTGGTACAGGTAGAGCTCAATGCTCAAACCACTACTGCCACGGACTTGAAAAACAAGTTCACGAGCACTAGCTCCAGCATGAAGCAAAATAAAAACAAAACGAAAAACAAAGCGCAGAGTATGGCCGGTAATATCCGGCCCGACAAAATTGAGTCGCCGGTGGTAAAAGAGGCTTTTTCAGACATTGAGTCGGGCGATTATACCGACGCCCAAAATCAATTGTCGACCTTTGCCGAATCGGATGCCGACGCAGCGTATGGACTTGGGCTTCTGCACTACCTCAACGATGAATATCCTGAAGCCATAGCGCTGCTGCAAGCTGCCTTTGACCTCGATTCCAATCAAACGGATGCGTTATACGTATTGGGACTGATTTATGCGGAACAAGGCGACTACGACGAAGCGGAAAACTTCTTTATCGAATTGCTCGAAAGGGATCCGCGGCACGTCGATGCCTGGTATGAGCTGGGTTTCATTTATTACGATGCCGGTTATACCGATTACGCAGATCAATGTCTGGCCATCATCATGGAAATCGACCCGGATTATCAGTTTAATAGCTACGAGGATTAGGGGAAGATTTTCCTTGATTTTTTTCAACCACAGAGTTTCACAGAGTTACACAGAGGATCACAGAGTCATAGAAACGCTCGCTCTGCGAAACCTCTGTGTAACTCTGCGACCTCTGGTTAAAAAGAGGCATAATTATCGCTTCAACAGCGCCTTGGCCGCCTCCAGCAATCCCATTCGGGAGAGAAACGCGGCCTGCGTATCGCGCACCAAAAAATTGCCCGCATACCTTTTCGCTGCATCGGTGTAAATCAGAGCCGCATCGTAAAAGAAACCCGCTTCTTCGAGCGAGAAGGCTTCCATCAGGGCTTGTTCAGCGGGGCTGGCGCTTTGATAATCTATCGTACTGCGCAGGTCGTCAAGCACCTTGTCTGATGCGGCAGGGTCATATACAAACGTCATTTTTGCTGATTTGCCGGCGCCGGTTTTTTCATCCACAAGTTGCCATTCGTAAACCGCGCCTGATTCGAGCGCCAGTTGCGCCAGGTTGAGCCAAATAACGGTATCGCCCATTAGCGCTGTCAAGATTACTAATCCGTCGGTTTTGCGCCTAAGCTGAAAACGGTTGTCTTCGCCAACTGCGGCGCCCGACCATCTAAATTCCGTGTATGGCGTGCTCAGCGTGCCGCTGTAAAGCAGGCTGGTTTTAATGGGAAATGCCTGGTCGGCAAAGCCGTCGATGCCGGCTCTTGCTTTTTCCATATACCTGCGGTGGTTTGCTTCCAGTTCTTTATCGTTCTGGGTTTCTTTCATACTGCCGGAAAGGAATTTAGAAAAACGCCCCATAAAACCCACATTGGAACCGCCTTTTGCTTTTTGGTCCAATTCGCGCAAAGCGAACTGTTTGCTGCCTTTTACCAGAAATATTTCTCCATTTCGCAGCAGTTTGATCGTGGCGCCCGACTGGCACCGTATTTTGCCGTTGGAAGACAGGCGCATACCGGGGTATACATTTTGCGCTTTGCTCTCTTGCGGCGCGTAATACGCGACTTTGCCGGTTACGGATTGAACCACGATATCAGCTTGAGCCAACGCCAACTGGCCCCATAAAATACCGATAAGCAGAATAAAAAGGTGCTTTCTCATAAAGTAAGAGGATTTTGATAATTTAACTGGGTTGTTTAGTAGGCCATTGCCTGAAATTATTCGCTTTTTTCTTTTCGGAAAATTCTGGGCAGCTTGTTAATCAGCCGCTGGTGGCGGCGTTTTGAAAAGGATTCGTAGCTCAACAACACATCGTAGTAAAGCGCCAGTCCAAGCGTACCGTAGGTGAAATCCAGTTTTACCCTAAAGGCGTAAAACAATAGTGAGATGATAAAAAACAGCAAGATCAATTCGATGACTTGTATGACACGCGTAACGGGGTGGTAAATGCGGGGATACCGGTCTTCTATCCAATCAACTAGTAGTACGTTAAAATAACAACAAAGTAAGGCAAGTGCAAAACTCAGCCACCTTGGCACTTTATTGATAAACTTGCCATCGAGGATCATTTGAATGATATTGGCATGAATGGCAATTCCGTACATATCGGGATCGGTGCGGCCGGTGTAACGCGGATTTAGCGGCGTATAGAATTTGTCGAGCAGGGGGCAATCACCTCCCTCTGTGCTACTATAGCCCATCAAAACGATTTTACCGCTCAATAGGGGCCTCAGGTCGACCGTCGTATCGAGTATGGTTTCGGGTTCAAATTGTATATAGCTGTCGGCTGTGGAGGTATAGTGTATGGCTTCCAGGTCTTTTTTGCGCTTTAGCAGTTTTTCAACGGCTGCGGGGTCGTACAACCTGGCTATTTCTGTGGCAAAGCTGTATGCCGGGCCTTCTGCGGTATTTTCGGCAGGGCTGAAATAGCGGATCGTTCTGGTTTCTGTACTTGGGAAATTGACGTAGCCGGTGCGGGCGTATTGATTAAAAAAGGAATCTACCCCGCTAATCGCTTGAAATTGAGCGATATCTTCCCGGTAGTTTTCCAACTCGGAAGCCAATATCAGGTTTTCGCATTTTATAATACTCGCAAGCAAAAGCGAATCAGCGGCGGGGTTTTTGCGCCTTGAAAATAACACATCGAGGCCTATGGCTTTGGGTTGAGCGGCATTTATGCGGTCCAGCATTTGCGCAATTTGGGCGCGTTCGGGTTGGCCCGTATTTACGATCACGATGCGGCCCTCCATCTTGATTTGCTCGTTGCGCATTCGCGAATACACAATATCCGTGATCTCGTAATCTTTGATACCGTGACTAAATGGATTGAGAAAATGCAGATTTAAGCTGATCAGCGATAATAGCCAGATCAGTATAAATACATATATGGTTATGATGACGGCGTAGGGCTGAATGAGTTTTCTCCACATCGCGTTGTAGGTTGTAGGTTGTAGGTTGTAAGTTGTAGGTTTGTGTTTGCAGGATTGAACTTACAACTTACAACCTAGAACCCTTTACTGTGCCTGCTCCAAATAATTTCCCCACCGTTCCAATTTCCCGGCGGCATTAAGGATAAAGATCATTTTTTTATTTTTTTTGTAAACCATAATCTCACCCCGGGGAGTTTCGACGGCATGGCCGGGTTTGCCGTATGCGTCTACAATAGCGGCGCGGTCGGCGCCCAGGCCGATTTGACGTGCTGTTTTTCCCGGATAACCGGCGCTGGTAAGGTGAAGATAAGTGGTTTTTTTAGTAAGGTTGTTTTCGCTGACAAATAGCCGGGAGTTGGGGCCCAATTTCGGGTTTTGGTAAAAATACAACTGACCGGTGAGGGCGATGGTTTTGGAATCGTCCACATTGCCTTCTTCCGCGACGCGGGCCAGGGCTTTTTCATCAATGCGCTCGGGTTTGTCGGGCTCTGCATTGTCTGGTGTTTCGGTTTCGATGGTTTCACCGAGTAAGATGCGAAGATTCAACGCTGCCAGCGGGCTGTCTGCCGCTGCTGCTGCTTTGAAGGTAGCCTGTGCTTTTGTTTCCTGGCCTTCGAGCGCGTCTAAAATACCGGCGAGGACGTCGGCGTCAAGCGCAGTTTTGGGATAATTGTGCTTCAAGGCGGTTTGCCGGGCCTCTACCCCGGCATAAAACCGGGCGCGGTTGTAGTCTTTCAGCAAGGCATAAGCGCAGGCTTTGTTGAGATAGGCCGGCGCGTAATTTGGATCCAGACTGATAGCCGCATCAAAATGCAAGAGGGCCTGGCGCAGGAGGCTGTCCCGGTTGGGCGCGGCTAAGATATCCCTGGTTGCCGTGGAGGTCAGGTCGAGTTCTACGGGAAGCCTGTATTTCAACTCTGCCGGACCGAAATACTGCATGGCATCGAGCACGGCTGTCACCCCCAGGTTGTTATAGATTTCCCTGCTTTGGTATACCATTAAAATGTAGTAGTAAAATGCATAAGCATCGGTATAATTGCCGATAGCCGTGAGCAGGTTGGCCATGTCGAATACCTCGGTGAGTTGGGCCATCTTTTCGGCCGAGCGGCGACTCATAGCCTGCCGGTCGCTCAGCGAAGGGTATTTTTCCGTTCTTCCTACCGGCATGTTGTAAGCCTGGTAAAGCTTTGCAAGCACATCGGGGCCTTTGTCGAATAGCCCAAAGCCGGCCGAGTACACCAGAAAACCTCCCAGGTAGTCGGCTTCGGTTTCTTTGGCGGCTTTATCGGCAAGGCTGTCGAGCCGAAGCCCGATATCAAGGTCCATGTTGTTTTCTACAAATCCTTTGCGCCAGCCGTGTTTTTCGTAGTAATGCGTCAATTCGTGGGCGAGCACCATGGCAAGGGCGGCATCAGATTGATTGCCAAAGCTGCCGCACACGTCGAAAGCTTTTTCCTCAAGGATGATCTCGTGTTTGACATAGTCCATCACGGCCATCTGGTTCTCCTCCTTGAGCAAGGTTAATGAAGGCACGGGGTAGCGAAAATCGCCGCGCGCCTGCACCAGCCGGTTGTATACGGAAACGGCTTTTTTGTATTGCGGGGTTTCTTTTCCCAATGTTACAGAAGACCGGATCGCATTGGGTTTTTGGGCCAGAGGCAAGGTAGCGAAACTCCTGTCCTGCGCACAAAGGCCCGTAAGGCACAAGCTAAAAAGCGCAAGCACAAAGAATGGTTTTTGCATTTTTTTGGGTAATCTTATTAAATAATGTAGCAGTTTAGCGATAGGGTTTAGTGCATGCGCAGTTTAGCGATAGGGTTTAGTTTGCTAAACATACAGCTAAACCCAATCGCTAAACCCAATCGCTAAACATTTACTAAATAATATAGCAAAATGAATTAATTCCCTAAATTTATTACAAAATTAAGCCGAAAGCTTAAAATTATTAGATAAACTAAACCCAGTGATGAGAAACCTCCTTTTCCTGATTGCCTTTTTAGCGTTTCAATCGCTTACGGCACAGGACCTACACGTGCACTACAATGCCTACTCCGATTCTGTTTATTATGTGCAAAATGGCAAGTCTATCGACCGGCCCCTGGTGCGCAAAGGGCAAAATGTGATTCTCCACATCGACAATTTTAACAATTATTTGTACGGCGTCACGATAAAAACGGACAAAAGCCGGCAGTCCCTGATGCCGAAAGGGCTCGAATCGGGCAGTTTCTCACAGGATGCCACATCCAACCCCCTCAGCCTGATTTTTGGCGCCATCAGCGGCTCTGGTGGAGTCAATTTTCCGGGGCTTCCGTTGGGCGACGGCAACTCCGGTTTTGCTACGGATGACAAAGCGGAAGCGGAACAGCAGGCGCTTATCAAAGAATTGCGGCAGTTGGAATCGACTTTCCGCAAAACGCAGGATGTATTGAAGGTGCTGGACGAGGATATGTCCAGCGTACAGAAAAAACTGCAAACCACCGTTGAAAGCCGGCAAATCCAGGTGTTAGCCTCTGATGCTATCAGCCGAATCAGGTACAACCCGCAATTGGAACCCCGCCAGATCAAACAACTTTCCCTGGAATATATGGCTCATGTGTTTGGAGATGCCGATCCCAAAAAGCTCGGCTTGAGCGATTTACTCCAAAAATCAAATTCCGATGGATCCCTGATGGAACTCCGGCAGGAATACGACCAAACCCTGGATATATACGCCGACAAACTCGATATGCTGAAGGTGAGCAGTATAGCGCTTCAGGATCCCAAATTCAATTTTGCGGCCGATGACCTGGACCCCTTTCGCACAGCCGCCGGTAAATTTGTGTCTAATGCAGAAAAAAAACTGCAAACCTACCAGGCTAATTCGGTTATGCTCGATACGGCGCTTACCAGTGTTGATAAACTGGATTTGAACACGCTAATGGAATTGCGCACCGATTATATTGTGATGATGGAACACGATTTTTCTCACGTGTCCCGGCACAAGGTGGATGGCGACAAACAAGACCTTCGCATTACGTTTACCCCTGTCGACTCTGTGAATATCACCGGGGTAGCCACCAAACAAGTGGCGCCGATAGAGTTGATCGTATACGGCGGACTGCAGGTGAAAGGAGGGCTGGGGCTTAGCTTTGGCGGCTTTTTTGAACGCCCGCTCGATTATTTCGTGCGCGACAGCTTTATCTACAGCAGTAATAAAGATGCTTTTACGCCTATATTGACCTCTTTTGTACACCTATACAGCCAGGGCCGCGGCGCTGCTTCCCTGGGCGGTTCTTTTGGGGTGGGCATCCCTATCGGCGGCGGCAACGGCTTCGAATCGCTGACTTTCTTTTTGGGCCCCAGCCTGGTGGTAGGCCGCAACCAGGAGGTTACGATCAGCACCGGCCTCATGGGCGGCAAAGTGATGCAATTATCCGGCGGATATGCCGTCGGCGACCGCTTCGAAGCCGACGCCGGCCTGCTGCAAACCGATTCGGTCTACAAACTGGGCTATTTCCTGGGCGTCTCGTTTAATCTCATCGGAGGGCGGTAGGGACTGTAGGACTTTACGACTGTAGGACTGTAGGACTGTACGACTGTACGACTAATAGTCTTCTATTCAAACACCCGTACATAATCAATTTGCATTTGCTGGGGCCAGATAGCGGGGTCTACGCCCATTTTACCACCCCAATTGCCGCCCACCGCGATATTTAGTATCAGGTGAAAATTGCGGTCGAACGGCCATTTTTCCCAGTCTTCTTTTGGGTTGTAAAAAGTGTGGTATTTCCGGCCATCAAAATAGAAATCGATTTTGTCGGCATTCCATTCGATGCTGTATTCGTGAAAATCGCTGCTCACCGTATTCGAATAAATGCCTTTGGTAATCTGGGTGCCTTGCACGTGGTTGAAAGCTTTGGTGTGTAGCGACCCAAAGATACTATCGGGCATATAGCCCACAAATTCCATGATATCAATTTCGCCGCTTTCGGGCCAGCCGCCGTAGCTCCAGTCGGTGGGGAGCATCCATATCGCCGGCCACACACCCCTTCCTTTGGGCAGCTTGGCCCGCACGGCAATCCTTCCATAGGTCCAGTCGCCCTTGTGCTTGCTCACCATCCGGGCAGAGGTGTATTCCATGCTGCCCGCTTTTTCTTTTCGGGCTTCTATGACCAACAGTCCATTTTCTACCCGCGCATTTTCCGATCGATTGGCGTGGTAGTATTGCAGTTCGTTGTTGCCCCAATAGCAATTATTCGGGCAGCCGTCGCCGAGGTCGTAGCCCCATTTGGCGGTATCTGGCAACCCCTTGTAATTGAATTCATCCGACCATACCAGGCGCATTTTGGTATTGCCCGAGGTAAAGGTGCGATGCCCGGCACAACCGGCGGCGATTATAATTGTGAAGCCGAAAAGGAAGATGTTTTTTTTCATGGATAAATATTTTTTAGCAGTCGGCATTAGTTACTACGCATTTTGTGCAAAAATGCGAAATCCTGCGCAGTATCCGGGAGGCGCTGGGCAAATCCTTGGAAAGTGTCGAAATCTGTTCCACGCGCAAAATGGAGCGGTAATGAGTCCATGTCAATTCGTCACGCAGCGCGTGACGAATTGGGAACACGAGGTAAAACTGCCGGAAATATTTGAGATTCGTTAACTTTTAGGGTAACAGCCTAACCTGAAAATTGCCAACCCAAACCCCTAACCCCTAAAGGGAACCCCTCTGGTAAACGAGGTTTTCTTGATAGCGGGAAGACTCCCCTTTAGGGGCCGGGGGTATCAAAAGTAAAGGCCTTTACACTTATTTTGACGTTAAGGAACGTGTCGAAAATAACTTACCTGTTTGGGCGGCCTCTTTATTCACCATGCTTCCCGCAATTGCTTTCAGTCGGCGCAATTGCCTTCGTCGGTCACTTAGCTTAGGCTAAGCTCCCTCCTCGCGCCTTGCCTGATGAATAAATAGCCTCGCCGAATTCAGGTAACTTATTTACGCCACATTCCTAAGTTATACCTGCTAAATAATTACTAGATTTGTTTTATTACCTCCTTTTCCAAATTCCCTGTAAATTCGTAATTCGTAATTCCACACTCGTAATTAAATGAAAACACTGCTACCCCTTTGGCTATGTATTTTGGCTGCGCTGCCCGCCCTCTCGCCCACCGCGCCCATGCCCCGTGCCCGACAAGACTACGCCCTGCTCTTTGCCGTCAACGACTACCGCTCGGACAAACTCACCGACCTGAGCAACCCCATCAAAAATGCGGGAGATATCGCCGAAGAACTCGAAACGCGCTACGGCTTTGAGGCGGAAGTGGTGCCCAACCCTACCTACGACGACATCGACAAAAAGATAAAGGAATACGAAAACCACTTTGCCCGCAATACCGGCGGCCGCTACCCCGAAAACGGGCAATTGCTCATCTTCTTTAGCGGCCACGGCGCCGAGCGCTACAACGTGGGCTACTTCCTACCCGCCGATGCCGACCCCGACAACCTGACCCGCAGCGGACTCGACTATAACTACTGGCGCAACCGCATCGACGCCATCAACTGCCGCCACATACTGGTGGCCATCGACGCCTGCCACAGCGCCACCTTCGACCCCGACTGGGCGAACCGCCCTGACCGCCATTTTTCCCGACCCGGCGAGCTAAGCGAAAAAGAAAAGGTGATCTTGAATCACTCCAAATACAAATCCCGCTTTTTCTTCACTTCCGATGGCAAAGGCGACCAGACCCCCGACCGCTCGAGTTTTGCCAACAAAATACTGGAAGGCCTGCGCACCCACAGCAGTCCCCAGGGGTTTCTCACCTCCAGCGAGCTATTTGCCTCCTACATAGAAAAGGCTTTCCCCACCCCCGGCGGTGGCGACTTCGGCGCCTCGGAAGGCGGGGCGAGTTTTCTGTTTTTCCACGAAGCCCAGGGCCCGGCCGTGGACGTCAAGACCTCAGAGCAACGCCGCCGCGACCTGGAAAAAAATGCCATCGATAGCGCCGGAACTACTTCGCAATCAAGCACCACTGCTGCTAATCCCAACTTTGCCGCGCAGGATGATTTCGTCAAAATCGAAGGCGGCACCTTTCAAATGGGCGATATTATGGGGGACAAGGAACTAGAAAATGAAACGCTGCACCAGGTAACGGTGACCACGTTTTACTTATCACCCTATGAAGTTACTTTTGAGGAATACGATCACTATTGCGAAGCTACTAGAAAAAAAAAGCCTAGTGATTCTAACTGGGGCCGTGGCAAACGTCCAGTAGTTAATGTCAGCTGGTATGATGCAGTGGAATACTGCAATTGGCGAAGTAGTCAAAGGGGCTTAAAGCCTGTATATATTATTAAGAAAAGACAAAAAGATTCCAATAATATCAATAGAGACGACGGCTTAAAATGGACGGTGAAGGTTGACTGGAGCGCCAACGGCTACCGGCTGCCTACAGAGGCTGAATGGGAGTATGCTGCTCGTGCCCTCAACGGAAAAGGAGGAGGCAAGGTGCGTTTTGGCAACGGTAAGGATGTTGCTGATCCCAAAGAGATTAATTTTAATGGAGGAGGGAATGCTAAAAAGCCATATTCTACTGTCGGTAACGATCGAGGAAGAACTACCACTGTTGGCAATTTCCGCGCTAACAGTTTGGGCCTTTACGATATGAGTGGCAATGTATGGGAATGGTGTTGGGACTGGTATGAGGAATACCCAGGGATAGAGCAGACCAATCCCAAAGGCGCTGATTCGGGCGCGTGGCGAGTTTTCCGTGGCGGCTCGTGGATCCATAGCCCGCGGGATGTAAAGGCTGCCTACCGCGGCTTCGTCGACCCCTCTGGCCGCTACATCTATGGAGGCTTTCGCCTGGCCAGGATGTAAATTTCTGGTTTTTTACCTTTTTACTTTGTTTGGCTGGGGGGGCTGAATCACGGATTCTGCGGGTTTTTGGGATTTTGCGGATTGTTGTCGGTTGTGGGTTATCGGTTATCGGTTGTCGGTTGTCGGTTATTTTAGTGTTATAAATCAAGTATCCAACATCAAAAATCAAACATCCTTTTACATCATTTTCAATCCCCCATATCCTAATTCAAAAATCCCGGGCCGGAAACGGCCCTGCACTCACAGGAGGCCTGGGATGCCGCGCCGGCGGCGCGGCGCGGGGGTGGCCCCACCCCCGTCACGCTTCGCGCGACACCCCCGCGAGCGGGGGATAGGAGGCGCCCGTTGGGCGCTTGCGGCGGTTTTAGCTATTGTGGCGTGTACAGTGCGGGTGTTAGTGCAATGAGCAGCGCAACAAGGGGAGTGAAACGACCCCTTCCCATGGCGCTCCTATGGGGTTGTGTAAAGAGTGACTAAGCCAATGAAAGGATGAGCGAGCAGAGTAGATTTGTGGTTGGAAAACTCATCAGCCCCTCCCCGCTCATGGCAACAAAAGTAGAAAAAGTTAAGCACGTGGTGCATAAGAAATACGAA
>JAEUUQ010000179.1 GCA_016787505.1 Saprospiraceae bacterium
CAATCAGTGCTTCACCAACTTGAGAGTCAGAGACTGTGTGCCGTCGAGCAATCTCACAAAATAAATGCCGGCGCCGAATTGCTGCAGGTCAATACTTTGAGAAACCGGGCCAATCCAGGGTTCACGTTTGCGCACCAGTCCGGTAACATCGCGGATTTCTATAAAGTCGGGTTTCCAAGCCCGGTTGAGTTGAATGGTCATACTTTGGTACGCAGGATTAGGCCATAGGTTGGCCCAATCGGCATTGGGATAAGGGGTTTCATTGGTTTTAACCACGCTGCCGGTGGGAATATCCGTAGACACCAACGTGAGCCCGCCCCGGTAGTTGCCTACCAGCGCGTCGAGCCAGCCGTCGTTATTTACGTCGCCGAAGGCGATGTGGGTACGGTTTCCCAGCTTGAGGTCGCCAAAATGCTCGGTATCGAGCGCGAAAGCGCCGCCTAGGTTGCCATCGATATTGCTATAGACTTCTATTCGGCCGTCGGTGGTGCCGGCAAAGAGTTTGTACTGGCCATTGATGTCGAGTACGGCGGGTGAACTGTGGCCATAAGAGAAACCTTGTATCCTGGTGTCTACCTGTCCTACAAAAAAGTTGTTGGGCGACTGTGACGGGTCGCCGTTAAACGCGGATTGTGTGGGGGTACCCGTATTGGGAAAAAAATTGATATTGCCGTTGTATTCTCCGATAAGCAGATCTGGCAGGCCGTCGCGGTTCAGGTCGACGATAAAGGGCACACTGGATTGCCCCACTGCTATGCCAGACCAGGCGTAAGTGAAATTAGCAAACTGAAATGGCTGGCCCGGGCCGGCGGTATTTTGGGCATAAAATAGTTTGCCGTTTTGTTCGCCAACCAATAGATCCAGGTCGCCGTCGTCGTCCAGGTCGCCAAAAACGGGGGCAAAGTTAAAGCTGGCCTGGCTGTATTGGTTCATGCCCAGGTAATCGTCGTTTACCAATACCCAATGAGGCTCAGTGGGTGTGCCTTGGTTTTCAAACAAAAACAAGCGGGGGTCTTTGGCGCCGAATTCCTTATAACGGCTGCCGTTGCCAACCACTATATCCAGCAGGCCGTCGGCGTTGTAATCGACAAGCACAGGCCGGGCGCCGGAGCCTACGTCGACCATGCCGTCAATCAGAAAATCAGGCTGTTGGTACTGAAATACCGGTTGAGCCGTAGTTCCGGTATTTTCGTATAGCCAAAAGGCATTCACATCCTCCGAGGCAGTTTCCGAATTAGGCGCCACAAGTAAATCAGGTTTACCGTCATCCGTCACATCGAGGTAAAAAGCGGCGGGAAACGTGGCCACGTCGGCGCTGATATCATAAGAAGGAAACAGGGGATCCTGTTGGGTGATCCAAGCCTCCTGGCAAGTGCCGCTATTGGTAAGAAAATTGATACGATCAAAAGATAAATCACCGAGAATCAGTTCTTTGTCGCCGTCGCCATTTGCATCATAAGTGAGTAACGTAGAGCCGGCATGGCGGACTTCCACCCCGTCGTCTTCGCCAAAGGGCGAATAGCAGGCGCCCAGCGTGGCAGAAAGATCTACCAGATTATTGACGGCAAGGCCGCTTTCGTATATACCGCCCCAGCAATTCTCCGCCAACTGAAAAATGAGGCTATCGCGGCCAAAACCCTGTTCTATCGACCGGTTATCGTACAACTCTACATATCCGCCGGCGGAGTTAAAAGTGAGAATATCGAGATCGCCGTCGCAGTCCATATCATCCACAGCAGGGTAATCAACATTACTCACATAGATCTGGGCTTCACCGCCGCCTTGCAGGGGGAAAGTAAGTACATCCAAACCCAGGAAATTGTCAAAATGCACGCGTTGAAAATCCAGGCGGTTATTGGCATCAAAATAGCCTTTATACACCATAATACCGGGTAGTTGCTCCGTGGGGTATGCAAATAAATCGGCAATACCATCGCCGTCGTAATCGCGGAGTAAAACCCAGTTTTCGGCTTTTGGGAAATTGGTAGCGAATTCCGGGGCGAATACGTATCCGGCCGCTTGTTTGAGGAAAGTAAGGTGAACATCCCCTACCCTGTCGAAAAGGTATAGATCGGGGGCGCCATCGTTGTTCAGGTCAACTGCTGAAGGTTGGGGGCAGTTCAAGCCGCCGGCCCAGGCGTTGGCCAGTTGGTTGCCGTTAATGTCCACCGGTGCGTTAATTAGCTGGAAATCCTGCGCATTTGAGACAGACATGCTCAGCAGGAAAACGTATACAAACAGCACAGCATTTTTCATAAAAATCACTTTGCTGCAAAGGTAGGGAAATGTGGAGACTATTGGACTATTGGACTTTAGGACTGTTGGACTATCAGAGATGTAGTAGTTGGTGCATTTTCTTCAGCAGCTTGAATAACTTATAATTCAGCGTAGTTCCAGCATTAAAAAAAGAATCATTAACGGTAAGCCATTCTTTGGAGAGTTCCAGGTTAGCTTCGTCGAGGAACAAGTATCTTTTGGCTTTCGCCAAAGGCGCCTTCCAGTATAGGCCTCGTTCGGTGATAGCAAAACCTTCCGTACAGCCGCCAAATATACTTTGGTCGCAGATAAAAAAGATCCGCTCGCTTTTTTCAGGAAAGAGAAAATACTTGCTCGCATTGCGCAGGTGGTCCACGGGCATGGCCAGGAAATCGGTATAGACGCTTTCTGTTTCCTGCGACCAGCCCATGTAATCCATCACCATCGCATAGCGGTCGATAGAGGTTAGTGCGTGCTGTTGGTATTTCAGAATAGATTCGGGTAACACATGGGGTACCATATCGGCTGCGTGCCTGATCAGGAAATAATCGATCAATTCGTCAAACAGACACAGCAGGTATTTTTTTTGGGTAAAGGGGCTGCGCGTCCAGGCTTCATTTTTGGCTTTGATTTGCTCGGCCAATTGGCTCATGCGCCGGTGCAGCATATCGCGGAAGCCTGAGGCATAGAGCCTTTCGGTAAGCGCCTGCATGTCTAAAGCAGGGAATGAAGCGGTTACCTCCCGTCGTAGAGAATCAAAAAACAAAGTCACGAGGCGGGCCTCCACGTCGCCTTTGTCGTCTACAAAAGGAGGTTCCTCATCCTGCCGGTGTTGGGGCACACCACAGAAAGGACAAAAGCGGGCTTGGTCAGGTACAACCGACCGGCATTGATGACATATAGGCATAGACGCCGTATTATAAACAGCGCACAAGATAAAACATTCCGGCATCAACCTTGTTATAGGCTCCAATAATGAAGCGCCCAGGATATGCCGGCCACGAAAAAAAAATGCGATTTACCTGAAAAAATCTGCCTGATTTGCGGCAAGCCTTTCCGATGGCGCAAAAAGTGGAAAAGAAATTGGGAAGAAGTGAGATATTGCAGTGACAAGTGCCGAAAGTTTCGTACAAATGGAAAACAACCACGCACATAGCAACCAGGAAATCAGTCAAAGCGAATACCAGCAATTTGCCTTCCATCCCCACAACATCCTGATGGTGCTGGTCATAGTAGGCTTGTCGGCAATATTTGCCAGTCTGAGCGCGGCCTTTGTCTACACCCGGGTACAAAGCAATCTGCCGCCGATTAAGTTGCCCAACATATTCCTGTTCAACACATTGATACTGCTGGCCGGCAGCGCCATGATGATACGCGCTAAAAAAGCTTATTTGGCCGACAACACCCAACATTACCAACGCGCCCTGTTGTATACCATAGTGCTATCGCTTATTTTCCTCTGCCTGCAATGGGTTGGATGGCGCGCCTTATTACAACAGCAAATCACCATAAACTCTGATAATTCAGCGTCTTATCTGTATATCATCTCCATTTTACATTTTCTGCACGTCATTGGCGGATTGCCCTTTCTGGTCGTTTTTTTATACAATGCCTACCGCTACATGAAAGAGCCGGTGAGCGTGCTGGTATATTTTTCCGATCCCGAAAAGCGGCTGCGGTTGCGCCTGCTCACTTTATACTGGCATTTTCTCGATCTGCTGTGGGTTTACCTGGTATTATTCTTCTTTATCAATTACCTGATCAGGTAGATTGTCATTATCTTTGTGGCGCAAAAAAAAAGCGCATGCACGCCGTAGAACCGCAAGTGACTGTTGAAATTGCGCAGCAACTGGGCCTTACGCCCGATGAGTTCCAACGCATACAACAAATAATGGGCAGGGTCCCCAATTTTACGGAGCTAAGTATTTTCTCCGTAATGTGGTCGGAACAC
>JAEUUQ010000183.1 GCA_016787505.1 Saprospiraceae bacterium
GGCGTCGTCGATGGCGCTGAGCAGGTCTTTCATGGCCTGTCCGCCCCAGTCGGTGCTGATCTGGTCGTTCCATTCCTGTCCGAAGGAGGGCAGGCCGCGGCGGTTGGGGGCCACTACGATGTAGCCCTTGGCAGCCATGAGTTGCAGGTTCCAGCGGTAGGAGAAAAACTGGCTTACGGCCGATTGCGGGCCGCCCTGGCAGTAGAGCAGGGTGGGGTATTTTTTCGTCGGATCGAAATTGGGCGGATAGACCATCCACACCAGCATGTTTTTGCCGTCGGTGGTTTTTACCTGGCGCTCTTCTATTTTGCCCATTTTCAGGCTGTTGAGCATCGCCTGGTTGGTGGTGGTAATGGCGGTCATGGCGCCCGATTTAATGTCAACCGCATACAATTCTGCCGGAGTGGACATCGATACGCGTTGGCCAACCAGAGTGGCCGGCCCGGCCACTTTGAAGGCGTTAAAATCGTGGCGGCCCTGGGTGATGGCCCGGGTCTTCCTGGTGACCACGTCGAGCGCGAAAAGCTGGTAGGTGGCTCTGACCCCGCTGATGAAATATATCGTCTTGCCGTCGGGCGACCACTGCGGGTGGTTGGCCTCCTGGTCGAGGTTGGCGGTGAGATCTTCTTTCTTTTTGGTTTGAAAATCGTACACGTAAATATGCGTGCGATCCGATTCGAAGCCGGGGGTAGGCATACTGTTCCAGGCCAGGTACCTGCCGTCGGGGCTGAAGGCGGGCTCCATATCGTAGCCGTTCAGACCTTCGCTGAGGTTGGCAGTGGCGCCGGTCTGCCGGTCATACAGGTAGATGTCGGAGTTGGTGCTTACGGCGAAATCCTTGCCCGACAGTTTTTTGCAAGTGTAGGCGATGTAGCGGCTATCGGGGCTCCAGGCGATCTGCTCCATGCCGCCGAAAGGTTGCAGGGGTGCGTCGTAGGGCTGGTTGACGATATTGACGGGAGCGCTTTTTATTTGGCCGTTTTCATAATCTGCCACAAAAATCTGGCTATAGGCAAAATCGTGCCAGCTATCCCAATGCCGGTACATCAGGTTGTCGATGATGCGTCCGTTGGCCTTGGGCAGATCGGGGTAGCGGTCTTGCACCGTCTGGTCCATCTTCACGTCGCGGATAAAGAGCAGGTGTTTGCCGTCGGGGGCGTAGAGAAAGCCGTTCATTGATTCTTCGGACACGCGGCGTTGGTCGCTGCCGTCGGGGTTCATTTCCCAGAGTTGGTCGCCGCGCAGGAAGCCGATGCGCTGACCATCGGGGCTGTATAGGCCGTTGCCTTCGCCGCCGTCGAAGGCGGTAATTTTTTTGGCGGTACCGCCGGCTACCGGTGCGATGTAGAGGTCGCGGTTGCCTTTGTTGGCAGCCATATTGTAAAATGTGACGCCGTAGAGGGCCGTTTTGCCGTCGGGCGACACGTCGTCGAGCGAAACCCGGCCGAATTGCCACAATTTTTCGGGAGTAAGCAAGTCGGTTTGCGCCGAAAGGCCGGCAGATATAGCCAGGGCGATGAATAAAGAGAGGTATTTCATATAAAATGGTTTAAGTTAGAGAACGAAAATATTATGTAAACGTCAATTAGCAGAGAAGGCAGCTAATTGCTGGTTTTACCCCTACCCTAAAGGGAGCCCAGCAATTAGCTGCCTTTGCACCCTTTAGGGCAGGGGCAAACAAAGGCAGCTAATTACATCTGAGGCTTTCATAGATGTTGTCGTTTATTTGATTAATTCAATGACCATAGCCGTGCCCATGCCATTGGAGGCGCTGAGGGCTACCAGTCCGGTAGCGGCGTTGCGGCGTTCCATTTCGTCTAGCAGGGCACAGAGGGTTGTGGCGCCGGCAGCGCCGGGCGGTTCGCCGAGGGTCAGCGCGCCGCTGTTGACGTTGTAGCGATTTTCATCGAGGTCAAAATGGTGCTTGAAGTAAATAGCCAGGGCTGCAAAGCGCTCCTGGCATTCCCACAAGTCGATATCGGCGGCTTTTTTGCCTGCGCGTTGCAGCGCGATGTCAGCAGCGGCGACGGCGCTGTCGGGCATCATCGGCGGGGCGGCGCCTACGGTGGCTGCCGATAGGATGCGTGCGCGGGGGCGCAGTCCGGCAGCAGTCCCCTGTTTTTTATTTCCCAATAATAAAAAAGCGGCTCCATCGGCCCGTGGCGCCACATGCGCTGAGGTATGCACGTGCGCGATGCGCTCAATATGCGGAAATTGGCGCAGGGCGATTTCATCATATCCCAGCGCGCCCAATGCGGCAAAAGCGGGTGTTTCGGCCGCCAGTTGCTCAGGGCTAAGCGTGATACCCCCGTATTCGTCTTCGGCAAGGATGGTCATGCCGTTGCGGTCGAAGATGGGCGCCAGGTAGCGGCCTTCGGCAAGCCGGACAGCGCGTTGATGCGAACTCAGCGCGTAAGCGTCGAGTTCGTCGCGCGAAATGCCGTGTAGGGTGGCCAGCAAGTCTGCCGCGATACCCGAGGGGATGAAATCCGGATTGGTAACCATATAAGGATCCGACCATTGCGGGTGGCCGTCCTCGACAAGGTGGGCCCTTGCTGTGCTGTCGAGTCCGCCGGCAACAGCCAGTGAAGCCCATCCTGCATGGATCTGCGCGGCGGCCTGGGCTACCGCCTCCAACCCCGGAGCGCTGATCTGCATGGCGCCGGTGCGTGCGTGCCAGCCCGCGAGCAGGAGACCCGTGCGGACTACGTTGTACCCCCGGTCGTCGACGGGCGCCATACAGCCCATGTATACCTGATCGACAAGCGCGGTATCGAGCGACAAACGCTGCCGCAGAGCAAGTAATCCCGATGCGATCAGGTCGATGGACTTGACTTCGTACAGGGCGCCGCCGCGTTTTCCTGCGCCTAATGGCGTGCGCAATGCTTCGTAAATGATTACGTCGGACATGGGGCGAAGATAGGGAATTTGGGGTAGTTGTCGGTTGTCGGTTGTGAGTTGTCGGTTAATGAAAAAAAAACGAAGAACAGATAACCGATAACCGACAACCGATAACCAAAAAAAGCTATCTTTGAACCTTCCACAGCTACACAGAAAAAATCACTGCATGAGCAATTTTGTCGTTTCTGCGCGCAAATACCGTCCGGCCCGTTTTGAAGACGTGGTGGGGCAGGAGCACGTTTCGAGGACGTTGAAAAACGCCCTGCAGAGCGGACAGGTAGCCCATGCCTTTTTGTTTTGCGGGCCACGTGGCGTGGGTAAGACCACCTGCGCGCGTATCCTGGCCAAGGTGCTCAACTGCCAGCATGTCACCAAAGATTTTGAACCCTGTAATACTTGTGACGCCTGTAAGGCTTTTAGCGAAAACGCCTCTTTTAACATCACCGAACTCGACGCAGCCTCCAACAACTCGGTGGAGCATATCAGGGCGCTGATCGAGCAGGTGCGCTTTCAGCCGCAGCAGGGCAAGTACAAAGTGTATATCATCGACGAGGTGCACATGCTCTCGCAGCAGGCGTTCAACGCATTCCTGAAAACGCTGGAGGAGCCGCCGCCTTACGCCATATTTATCCTGGCCACCACCGAAAAACACAAGATCATCCCCACGATCTTGTCGCGCTGCCAGATCTACGATTTTCGGCGCATACAGCCGGCCGACATGGTGAAGCACCTGCAAGGCATTTGCCAGCAGGAGGGCATCGACGCCGACCCCGACGCGCTGCACATCATCGCCCAGAAGGCCGACGGCGCCCTGCGCGACGCTCTCTCGATTTTTGACCGCATGATGGCTTCGGCCAGCAATAAACGCATTACTTACGACGAAGTCATCTCGAACCTGAACGTACTCGATTACGATTATTATTTCCAGGTGGTTGACGCGCTGCTTTTGCAAGACGCCTCGAAAGTGATGTTGCTTTTTGACGATATTTTAAAAAAAGGCTTCGACCCCGACCTGTTTATCAACGGCCTGGCCGAACACCTGCGCAACCTGCTTGTCTGCAAAGACGAACAAACGCTGGTGTTGCTGGAGGTGAGCGACAACCTGCGCGAGCGCTATCGCCAGCAGGCGGCAATCAGCCCCACGACCCTGCTGCTCACCGGTCTCAATATCGCCAACGACTGCGACATAGAATACAAGATGGCGCGCAACAAACGCCTGCACGTGGAGATGGCGCTGATCAAAATGACGTTTATTTTGAGCGCCGTGCCGGCCGGTAAAGCCGCTCCCGTCGGAACACCTGCCGAAATGCCGGAAAAAAAAACGGCTGACGCCAGGGTAGCCGCTCAAAAATCTGACGATCAGGCCGATATCAGCGCTCCGCCGGCGCCTGCCGTTGCCGATGCGCCTATATCCGATTCCTCCGCGCCTACTTCACCGCCTGTAACGGCAAAAGGCGCCGAAAAACACGCCATGACCAAGGTGAATCTGGCAGATATGCTGGAGGAAGCCAACCAGGCCGCGCAGGAAGAAGTGCGGCCCAGAGAACCGCTGACCCCCGAACGCGCCAGGGCCGCCTGGGATGCCTACGTGAGCCAGGTCGACAAATCTTCGATCCGGGCTATCTTGCAAGTGGCTGAAATAGAGGTAGAAGCGAATGCGCTGGCTATCAAAGTAGGCACGCGCGTAGCGGAA
>JAEUUQ010000202.1 GCA_016787505.1 Saprospiraceae bacterium
CATCAGCATCGAGTTCACCATGGGCGCCCAGAGCCATAGGGTAGGGGAGCAGGCCGCGGTGAGCCCTGCCCGGTTGGAAGAAAACACCAAAATGTCTATTCTTCCCGCCGTATTTCACGAAAGTGAAGAAATAGAAGCCAAACCAGTGGCAGAAATCAAGTCGGCAAAGCCCAAGTGGAAAGACCGGACGGCCAACACCTTTTCCAACCTGACCTTCGTGTTAAGCCCCGATTATGCCGAGCGCAAGGGAATAGACCCGGCCATCGCCGAGGAGAAAATAGCCGTTTGCAAGGATTACGTAACCCGTTTTGCGCCCGTAGCCATCGAAGAAATGCGACAATTCGGTATCCCCGCCAGCATCACGCTCGCACAGGGCTTGCTCGAATCCAACGCAGGCGACAGCCGCTTGTCGGTAGAATCCAACAACCATTTCGGCATCAAGTGCCGTTCCAAATGCAGGGGCTGCACCTGCCGCAATTACACCGACGACAGCGTATTCGATATGTTCCGCGTATTCGACACGCCCTGGCAGAGTTTCAGGGAGCACTCCAAGCTGCTCAACAGCGCGCGTTACCGCCACCTGCAGCGCCTGGACGTCTCAGATTACAAAGCCTGGGCCCACGGTCTCAAAAGAGCCGGCTACGCCACGGATAAGCGCTACGCCGAGAAAGTGATCAAGATTATCGAGGAGCTGCGGCTGTATCGGTATGATCGGCAGGCTTAGTTTAAAGACTATTGGACTGTTAGACTATTAGCGCTAAAAGCCCGATAGTCCAACAGTCTGACAGTCTAATAGTCCTAACGAAATCACCCATGTTATATTTGTGCAAAGCTTTCCCGGTAGCGGGGGAGCTTTTTTTACTGAAAATAAATCCAGGCAGCTAACTGCTAATTACTAGCAGCTAAACTCTATTTAACATAATATAAATTATAGGAATTAATTAACAGAAAATAAGGTAACTGTTTAACATAGTTTAGCATTAGGGTTTAGCTGTATGCTTAGTTAACTCAACCCAACCGCTAAACTGCGCATGCACTAAATTCTGCTAAACAGTTACTGAGCCCTTGATACACAATAATCTCTTACGGCTACTGTGCCAATTTGGCCGAATACTCAGTTTCATTCCCGGGAACCTAAACTTGGTATGCACAAGATCTACTAAACAAAAACCGTTCAAAAAAAACAATTTGTTTTGAACGGTTCATATCACATTTTTAGACGCCAACAGTCCTAAAGTCTTATAGTCTTACAGTCTTACAGTCGAATATCCCCAACCTCCCCTACTCTACCCGGCTACGTATAACACTTCCTTTACTGCTTTGATAATCTTAGCAGGGTTGGGCAAATACTCCTCAACCAGTGTAGGAGCGTATGGCAGCGAGGTATCTGCTGCGTTGACGCGGGTGATAGGCGCATCGAGGTAATCGAAGGCGTATTTCTGTATTTCGTAGGCTACTTCGGCAGAAACACCTGCAAAAGGCCACGATTCGTCAACAACGACAAGCCTGTTGGTCTTTTTTACAGACTGCACAATCGTATGGAAATCCAACGGGCGGATGGTACGCAAATCGATCACTTCCGCAGAAATCCCTTCTTTTTCAAGCTCTTCAGCGGCTTTCATAGTGGGCAGCATCAGCTTGTTGTATGATACCAGAGTAACATCCGTGCCTGTTTTCCTTACCGCGGCCACACCAATGGGAACCAGGTACTCGCCGTCGGGAACCTCGCCTTCCATGCCGTACAACAACTCCGATTCCATTATACAAATCGGGTCGTCATCGCGGATAGCAGATTTTAAGAGTCCCTTGGCATCGGCAGGATCTACGCATGAGATTACTTTGAGTCCCGGCACATTTCCTAGCCAGCTTTCGAAAGTTTGGGAGTGTTGCTGCGCCAATTGCCCTGCTGAACCAGAAGGGCCTCTAAATACAATCGGGCATTTGAAGCTTCCGGCCGATTGCGAGAGCGTTTTGGCTGCGTTGTTTACAATCTGGTCAAAAGCCAATACGGCGAAATTCCAGGTCATAAATTCTACTATGGGGCGAAGCCCGTTCATGGCAGCGCCGACGCCGATGCCGGCAAAGCCAAGCTCGGCTATAGGAGTGTCGATAACCCGTTTGGGGCCGAACTCCTGAAGCATACCTTTGCTGACTTTGTAAGCGCCGTCATATTCTGCGACTTCCTCCCCCATCAGGAACACATTTTCGTCGCGGCGCATTTCTTCAGACATGGCTTCGCGCAGGGCTTCTCTAAGAGATATCGTTCTTGGCATATTAATTGGCTGTTACTGTGTAAAAAAAACGATGCAAAAATAATAAAACAGGTATTAAGTACAAGAAATCATTAATTTTGCGGTTAATACAACAATTGTCAGACTAATCGCGTTTAACCAATCTATTCCATTAACATATCTTAATTAAACTCCATGAAAGGCAGACAGTTTAAATCGATATTCGCCGCATTAGCCCTTTTACTGCTGGCAGCAAGCTTTACCTCCTGCAACCGCGGTTATGGTTGCCCCAGCAACTTCTCAGTAAATAAAATTGCTGTAGAGGCGATAAAAGGTGTGGCGACGGCAGTAAAATAGAGCCCCGTTGGGTGGTGATGAGTACAATCATCGAGACACAAGACGGCTCGCATACGCTATATTCCTCCCGCTTTGGCGAAAGCTATCATTCCCGCTACGGCGCTATCCAGGAATCACGCCATGTATTTATCTCCGCCGGATTATTTTATGTAATTCCGCTGCGCAAGGAGATCCGCATACTTGAAATGGGGTTCGGCAGCGGCTTAAACGCTTTTTTAAGCCTGTTGGAGGCTAAAAAAAGGGAAGTACATTTGTGGTACGACGCAGTAGAGGCCTATCCTATTGCTACCGATGACGCCATTGCGCTCAATTATCCTGCGCAGGTTGTCGAACCGGACGCACGCGAGAACTTCATGGCGCTGCATCTCAACAACTGGGAAGAATGGCACGCCATTACCCCGTTTTTCAATCTGCGAAAGCGCCATATGCCCATCGAACAGCTCGACGAAGAAGAACAGTACGATTTGGTTTACTATGACGCTTTCGCTCCCAGTGCACAGCCAGAGTTGTGGGTCTCTCCCGTGCTGGCGCGAATTTACCGTGCACTGAAACCTGGAGGCGTACTGGTGACGTATTGCGCAAAAGGAATCGTGAAACGCACACTAAGCGAACTTGGCTTCCATGTCGAAGCACTACCAGGCCCCCCCGGCAAAAGAGAGATGACCCGCGCCATTAAAAATGATCGCCTTATTTAATTACATTTTGCTTGCCATCATCGCCATATAACTCCTTGGATTTCTTGTTATATGCCTGTGCTGCTTCTTCCGCAGTAGCAAACATGCCGATGTGTACGGATTTTCGATTAATTGATATGACAGCCCGGTAGCGGTTGTTTTCTTTGTATACCCCGGTATAGCCGGCTTTGCTGCTGGTCTTGCGTTTCCTGCTAGCCACCGAACGCGATCGGTAGATCAGGTTTTCGAGGCGGCAATCCAGCTTGTTGCTGTTTTTGGCGCCTACCAGGTTTTTCTCCTTCGATTTTGTTTTTGTCAAAAACTTCTCTGCAATGAGTTTGTGCAGGTAGATGGTTTCCGTTTTGTAACTGCCATCCGCTTTTTTCCATGTTTTCTGGAAAACGGCACATCCGCTGGAGTGCTTGCGGAGATTGTTGATGAAGTCTACTTTTACCAGATAAGGGTCAGAGGTAAGGTATTCGTATACCTGGTCGTCTAATAAAACTTCATCATCGGCGTTTTTTAATTTTACTTTGTACAACACGCTCGACAGGTTTTAGATGTTTATAATAAACTGACTCTGCCCGACTTCAATGCTTGCAAGCACGAGCAAGAGCGAAAACCAAAGATTTGGCTAGTGGGTAAAAAATCAGACTATCAGATGTTGAGACTATCAACAAATCAGACGGCCTAACAGCACAAATATGGGATTATAGAAGAGAAGGTATCTTTTGTGTTTGTCCATGTTTCCTCAAATTTACGCACTAATTAGTTTTTTTTATGCTTGAAAACGAATTTTTTATGCAGCGCTGTTTTGATTTGGCCAAATTGGGCCTTGGCGCCGCCTCTCCCAACCCCTGCGTGGGCGCTGTACTGGTCTATAATGACCAAATTATCGGCGAAGGCTACCACAAAAAACACGGACAAGCACACGCTGAAGTAAATGCGCTGGCGAGCGTAAAAGCAGCAGACAGGCATCTGATACCGGGTTCTACCCTCTTTGTTTCGCTTGAACCCTGCTGCATTTACGGCCATACTCCGCCCTGCACGTCGCTTATTATTGAAAATCGCATTCCCAAAGTGGTCATAGCCTCAACCGACCATACTCCCGGCGTCAATGGCCGCGGAGTTGAGCTGTTGCGCGAGGCCGGCATAGATGTAGTTACCGGCGTGCTTCAGCAGGAAGGCGACCGCCTGAGCGCTCCCAGAAATGTGTTCGCCGCGCAACAAAGACCGTATATCATCCTGAAATACGCAAAAACGCTCGATGGGTACATAGCGCGCATACACAATCAACAGGGATGGATAACCTCAGATTACACGAAGAGACTTGTGCACAAATGGCGCTCCGAAACCGATGCGATTTTGGTAGGCACCCGAACCGCTCAAATAGATAATCCAGCACTCACTACCCGGCATTATTTTGGGAAATCCCCCCTGCGAATTGTTCTCGACAGGTTTCACGTGCTTTCTTCCGGCCTAGCTTTATTTGACGGTAAGGCCCCTACCCTGGTCGTCACCGCCTCTGAACCCCTCCAACCCATCGGCGGCGTAGATTATTTTGTTATTGAAGATTGGGACGCCTTATTACCTCGATTGCTCCACTATTTGTATCATCGCAAAATCGGTATGCTCCTGGTGGAAGGCGGCCCTGCTTTGCTTTCTAGCTTCATTTCCGCGAACCTGTGGGATGAAGCAAGAGTGTTGACGGGCGCCGTAAGCTGGCCGGAAGGGCTACAGGCCCCTACCCTGCTCAGTAACCCCGTATTTGATTTTAAATTGGGACTAGATAATGTTAATATTTATTTTAATTCATAATATACTGATTATTAATTTAATAAAAAAATAATTTACTTTACTAAGCATAGTCGGGTTTTCACATAAGTTAAACTTCTTTTAAATAGCGGCTCAATCACCATAAGCGGCTACCCAATTTTGTTACATACTTACTACTTTTGCAACAAAATAAGAGAAAATTGCATTGACGATGAAAGTATGGGGAATTGCTGGAGTTTTGCTGTTATCTATAAATGTATCGCTTAGTGGTCAAACCAAAGCGGAGCCGGAGGCCATTCAATGGCTAAACTGGGACCAGGCTACTTCCAAATCCAAAGAAGATAAACGCAAAGTTTTGCTCAATATTTACACGAGTTGGTGCAGATGGTGCGACCGCATGGACCAGGTAACTTTTAGCGATCCCAAAGTTGCCAAGTACATCAATGAAAAATACCACGCCGTCAAGTTTGACGCGGAATACAAAGAAGATATCAGCTTCAATGGCAAGGTGTACAAATATGTAAAAAATGGGAAGACCGGATATCACGAATTCGCCGCCGAGCTACTGAACAATCGATTGTCTTTCCCTGCAGTTGTGATATTAGATGAAGAGCTGCAAACTATTCAAACAATCATGGGTTTTAAGCCTCCCAAACCGTTTGAGTGTATCATCTCGTATTTCGGATCCAATCAGTATAAACTCACCCCCTGGTCGGCTTATGAGCGGAATTGTATGCACGAGGCCCAGCCTGTTCGCACAGAAAAACAATCTTTCCCCGCGCAGCCCAAACAATCTCCGCAGCTGAGGTTGATTAAAAACTAAAGCGCCCTTTTTACCTCCTTCTCCCGCCGAGCCCCAGGACGCCCAACAAACCCCGGGTCAATTCCCGTGCAATCGTACGGCCAACCTGGCGGGTTACAGGGCTATCAATAATCTCTTCGAATGTACTTTTTGTGGCTCTTCCTCTTGAACGGTTAGATGAAGTAGACTGGCGGGCTTTTTCCTGCTGCTTTCTAAGTTCTTCCTGCACGCTTTGCTGATGGGCTTCTTCCATTTTTGCATGCAGGATCTCGTGGGCGCTTTCCCGGTTTATTTCTTCATTGTATTTTCTGACGAGAGAAGAGCGGGAAATGATAGCCGATATTTCGCTATCTGTAAGGACATCCATCCTCGATTGGGGGGCCCGCAGCATGGTATGCACCAGCGGCGTAGGAATGCCTTTTTCATTCAAAGCGGTGACAAAAGCTTCACCAATACCCAATTCAGTGATCAACTGATCTACTTCGTAGTAATCCGTTTCGGGATAGTTCTCGGCGGCCATTTTGATGGCTTTTCGGTCTTTAGCCGTAAAGGCGCGCAAGGCGTGCTGAATTTTCATGCCTAGCTGGCCCAGTACACTATCCGGGATATCAGCCGGGTTTTGTGTGACAAAAATGAGCCCGACGCCTTTTGAACGAATCAGTTTTACGATGGCTTCAATCTGATCGAGTAGCGTTTTGGAGGCTTCCTGGAACACCAGGTGGGCCTCGTCAATGAAAATAACCAGCTTGGGTTGTTCTACATCGCCCTCTTCAGGAAAAGAAGAATACACCTCAGCCAGCAATTGCAGCATAAAGGTAGAGAAAAGCTTGGGCCGATCCTGAATATCACTGAGCCTGATAATGGAAACGATCCCCCTACCCTTCTCGTCTAACCTGCAAAGGTCTTCTACCTCAAATGATCTTTCGCCAAAGAAAACATCGGCGCCCTGTTGTTCCAGTTCTACGATTTTGCGCATGATAGACCCCACCGACGCGGAGGAAATCAACCCATAGGAGCGTTCGATCTCCTCCTGGCCAGGACCGGTGATGTACTGCAGGGTTTTCTTGATATCTTCCAGATCGAGCAGGGGCAAGTCGTTGTCGTCGCAGTATTTGAAAATGACGGCCATAACACCTGCCTGAGTATCGTTGATTCCCAGTATTTTAGAAAAAAGAACCGGGCCAAATTCCGACACTGTAGCCCGCAAGCGGGCGCCTTTTTCGTTGGAGAGAGAAAGAAACTCCACCGCATTGCCGGAAGGTGTAAAAGGAATGCCCAGTTTTTGGTGCCGTTCCTCGATTTTTGGGTTTGAAGTACCCGGCATGGCAATACCGCTAAGGTCGCCCTTGATATCCATCAGCAGGCATGATACGCCGTTAGCGGATAATTGCTCTGCCAGAATCTGAAGGGTTTTGGTTTTTCCCGAACCGGTAGCGCCGGCGATGAGCCCGTGGCGGTTCATCGTTTTGAGGGGGATTTTGATAGAAGTCCCCAGCAGGCATTCTTTTTCCAGCATGGCGCTTCCTAAGGTGATAGAAGCGCCTTTAAATGCATATCCTTCTTGAATCAACTGGATAAATTGCTCTTGCTTCGACATATTATATGGCGGCTTTTTAGAATACTATTGCTGCTTATTCCACTTCTGAATGCGCAGGTCGTATCGTTTTTTATTAAATTCCCAAAGATCGATATTAAACGTGCTTTCGAGCTGATCTTCCAGATCATCGGGCATCAATTCGGGGAAAAAGTCGATTTGTGTCAGTGCTTCCACTTTGTCTACAGACGTAGCAAATTTAAACAAAGGTTCATAACTAATTTCATTGGGAAGCACAAAAGCGATAGCCTTCACTTCGGGATCGGTAAGGTCGAGTAGTACTTTGAAATAGGCTACAGGCACAGATACCTCATTATCGCCTATCGTGCTTTTGGGGGT
This sequence comes from Saprospiraceae bacterium, assembly GCA_016787505.1. Classification (GTDB taxonomy): domain Bacteria; phylum Bacteroidota; class Bacteroidia; order Chitinophagales; family Saprospiraceae; genus JABWBR01. Next base: position 7,774 of record JAEUUQ010000202.1, read on the forward strand.
TTCGGACAACACAGGGCCGGTGACTACATACAGCTGCTTGTTTTTGCGAGCCCAATCGCGGGTAAGCTCTTCCAGTTCCCGCCATACCCCTTTGTTGAAATTGCGGGCTTGCGGGCTGATATTGCTCATATAAAAAGTTTCCTGCATGGCTTCTTTATTAAAAGCCATATCCGCGGCGGGTACCAGGTGGCCGCGGTCGTAGCCCGAATTGCGGTAGTCATCTGGAGTGGCGGAGCCGGTTTTGATAGAAGGGTCGGGCAGGAATTCATCGCTACGCTCTTCCCATGGCATGTCCAATTGCTCTTTTTTGAGCACATAAGCTACCCACTCTGCTTGTTCGTGATCTTCATTATAAGAGAGTGAATAATGGCGCCTGTTAACAATCCGGCCTGTAGTCGATGTGGGCAAATAGTATGCTTCAGCCACGTATTCATCCGTACTTTCGCTTGTAGCCGGTGTATTATTTCCCGTGAATAGATTGAAGATATAAAACAGCCCTCCGACAATAGCGGCGAAAAGGCCTACTTTTACAATAGCATCGGAACCCTTACCGCTCTTTCGGCTGTAGTTCGTTTTAAATTTGGCCATGCGCTATTTTTTGTTGCCTTTCTTTTTCTCTTGCTCTTTGGCGGCTTGCAGGCGTTGTTGTTCTTTCATTGCTGTCTCCAATCGCGCCTGAAATCCTGTTTTCTTCTTGGGCTTTTTCTTGTTTTCTTCCAGCATCAGCCTGATCTTATCCTCGTTAATGAGGAAATTTTTGGTAATAAGCGTCTGTCCGATATTCAACAAGTTGCTAAACAGCAAGTAGCAGGTCAAACCCGATGCAAAGCTGTTGAAAAAGCCAAGGAAAAGAATTGGCATGATATACTGCATATACTTCATCGCCGGTTGAGAGGAGAAGTCCATATGCTGCGAATTGTAATAGGTATAGGCCAGCGTGGATACAGCCCAAAGCATTGTAAACAAGCTGATATGAGCGCCGAAGCCCATGGGAATTTCAAAGGGCAAGCGCATAATTACGTCGTAAGAAGACAAGTCGTGGGCCCACAGAAAAGGCGCCTGGCGGAATTCAATAGATGCTGGAAAAAAGCGGTAGAGTGCAAACCAGATGGGCATTTGTAATAACATAGGAAAACAGCCTCCCAATGGATTCACGCCGAATTCGCGATACATCTTCATCGTCTCCATCTGCTGCTGCTGGGCGTCGTCTTTGAATTTTTCTTTTAGCGCGGCTATTTGGGGTTTCAGCGCGCCCATTTTCGATTGGGAGTATATCATCTTGTATGTCAGCGGGTACACCAGCAGTTTCACAAACAGCGTTAAAAACAAGATAACGATACCCTTACTTCCTATAAAACCCGAGAGGAAGTTGAATATCGGGCGAATCACCCAGCGATTGATCGTACCAAAGATGCTCCTGCCGAATGGGATGACATCCTGGAGGTCGTCGCCCATAGCGTACAGGCGGTCAAACTCATTGGGGCCGACATAAAATACCATTTTAAAAGGTTCTCCGGCGGCGCCGTCGTACGGCAGTTTAATGCTGGAAGTCAGCTTTTTAAGATCGGCTCCTTTTTCGTCGAGCAGCTTGGTCTCGAGTTTGGCCCCCTTGAAATTCTGAGATTCGGCTATCAAAGAACTGTTGAAAAACTGGTTAACATGAGAAACCCACCTGAGAGGAATATCGGTTAGCTCTTCGGTATCATCGGCAGTACACGAGCAATATGTAGGGTCGTTTTCGGCTATCTTGTAATAAACCGTAGAATAGTTGCGCTCATATTTGGTATTAATTTCTATCCTGTCGAGATAATTGACCCAATTCAGGCTGATTTCGCTGGTGTTGGGCGCCAGGATATCCTGCAAGCCCGCCATGTGTATAGCATAATCAATCTTGTAGGTTTCCGGCGCCAGGGTATAAGTCTGCTCGATGTATTTGCCCTCA
>JAEUUQ010000215.1 GCA_016787505.1 Saprospiraceae bacterium
AGAGATAAAGCAGGCTATCGGGGCCGAACTCGAGGCTTCCTCCTGAATGGCAACAGGTTTCGCGTTGTACTTTGACTCGTAGCACGACAATTTCGGAGTCGCGCTCCAACTGGTGGTTTTTAAACACAAACCTTGATAAAAGCTGGTAGGGGGTATCACAAGGAGGGGAATAGTATAGATAAATATAGTGGTTGCTTTTGCCGTAGCCGGGGTCGAGGGCGAGGCCATGCAGGCCGTCTTCGTAGTTGCCTTCGGTGCACACATCAAATTCGGCCACAACCTTTGTTTTTTCTCTTGAGGGGTCATAGAGTTTCATTTTACCCCTGCGTTCGAGAAAAAGTACTTCGCCGAAAGGAAGGATTTCCATTTCCATGGGTTCAAAGAGGTCGTCATCGAGAACTTTTCGGGTAAACTGGCTGAATTCGGGCGCCGGCGGGGTAGTCAATTGTCGGTAATTACAACTATTTCTACCTATGGCAAATCGGAGTGCATCGTACAAGCGGGAAACTAACGAGGTGTCAGGGAGTTGTTGGTCGTAACAATAATTAAACCGGGCAACGCGCCCGCCGGCAAACGCCAGTTTATCGAAGACAGGGTTTGCGAGTGTGTCAGCAACAGGAAAAGAATCGCGCAAGAGCAATTGGTACCAGTGCCAGAGATAGGGAGTTACCTGCGGGTTATCAATCGCTACTACCCCATTGCCCGCTTCTATATATCGCTCCAGGGCGGTGCGCTGCCACAGGCGCAGGCTATCCTCCTGCGGGTGCAGCATCACCACGGAACTGTAGTAAGGGAGATGTTCCTCGGAGATTTGCATGGAATCAGAAAAAGGACATAATATGATGAAACTATCGCCGGCCAGTTTTTCCAATGCTGCCAACAGTGTACTATCGAAAGCGGTGAGGGTTGACGTCGTATCCCGCACTAATAATACGTATCGGTCGGTGCGCGTCAGGGAGGGTTCGTCGCGGTTGCTGCATGCCGCAAGGGCGAACATTATCAAAGCCAAAGACAGATAAGCGTTTTTATAAGACATGACATGTATGTATGGTTTACTGACGCAAAAAATAGGGCGATTTTTTCATAAATTATAATAAACGCTAAAGGGGCGCAAACCATTTTGTCGCATCAGAGAACCATTAATATCATGAAAGTGTATTGCTTATTGGGTTCCCATAACTTTGCATCCTGCCAATTTGACGCAGTATCGTACTCCGCACAAGCGTCCCGGAGGGACGGTATCTTTGTAGAAAAACAGGGAGAAACCCGATATGCGTTCCGGAGGAACGATATCTAAATACCCAGGATAGCGTTCCTCTACCGGCGAGTTTTGGATGCGCATACTATTCTTGATTCTTGCACCTATTAGTTTTATTCATGCCCGCCAGGGCATCTGCACACGTCGTGTATGTTTTGGCCCAGTACCCGGGCTGAAGCCCGGGTTTGAAGGAAAAAGGCTGGGTTTGTCGCACTTTGTCCAGCATGACACTGTGGATGATCTTCGAGCATTCAAAAAAGGGCGAAAAATGGCTATGCAATGCCGACGCTCACCGGTACAGGAACGGCTACGGTGGGCTTGTTGAGTTTTTGGTTTGCGCCCCGCTAAAGTGCCGCAAATTGACTCAAAATGCGCCATAATGGTAGATTTTCGAAAAGTATTAGATTTTACAAGCATTTTGAAAATCCCCAATTTTCCACTAATTTTGAATTAGAAGTATTTAGCGTATTTAAAATCAAAGAAGCTATGGGTCTGGAAGAAATATTGCTGCACGACGCGCTTCAACAGGGCATCGAACAGGGCATTGAACAAGGCATTGAACAGGGCATCACGCTTGAAAAACAGAAAGTCATTAAAAACGGCTGGGCTGAAGGGCTTTCTGTTGAGTTATTGGCCCGACTGACTGCACTAAACGAAGAAGAAGTAAAAGCCTATATCCACAAACTTAGCGCTGACAAGTAAATCTATTGGGCCATTGCTTCGCCCGCAATCCATCCGCCGGTCCAGGCCGCCTGAAAATTAAACCCGCCGGTGATGGCATCGATATCCAGGACTTCACCTGCGAAATGTAAACCCGGCAACAGTTTGCTTTCAAAGCTTTTAAAGTCCACTTCTGATAAATGAATGCCGCCGGCGGTAACGAATTCTTCTTTAAAAGCGCTTTTACCTTTTACTAAAAAGGTACAATTGGTTAGCTGGAGCATTAACTCATGTATTTGTAACTTGCTAACGTCTGCCCAGCGCAATTCAGCAGGTATACCCGCAGCAATCACAAGCTGCCGCCATAATCTCGCGGGCAAATCTACCGGCGGATGCGCCTGCACCAGTTTTCTCGCCCATTCTCGTTTGGCGGTGTCGAGTAGGTCTTTTACTTGATCTGTATTTTTATTCAGCCAATTTACCTCCAGCGTAAACCGATAGTTCGATTCTGCCAAAAGACGAGCCCCCCATGCAGAAAGTCTCAAGATACCAGGGCCGCTCAATCCCCAATGCGTGATGAGCAATGGGCCCTCCGCTTTTAATTTCAAGGCGGGAATGCATACCTGGGCTAAAGGCGTAGAAATACCCTCCAGGCCGGCAATACGGGGGTCTTTGATATGAAAGGTAAACAGGGAAGGAACCGGCGGTACGATTTGATGGCCCAAAGCCCGCAATTGATCCCATATTTTTGGATTGCTGCCTGTCGCAATCAATAATTTGTGGGGCTGCCATACTTTATTTTCACACTGCACCAGCCAGGGGGCGCCTGGAGAATCAGGCTGCACTATCTTTTCTACCCGCTGCTGGGTGAGTACGCGCACACCGGCTGCCTGTGCCGCATGGGTCAACGCATCTATTATCGTTTGGGAATTGTCGGATACCGGAAAAACTCGTCCATCGGCTTCGACCTTAGTATCCACACCCCGCTGCTCAAACCAGGCCATCGTATCCCCGCAGGCAAACCGGTGAAAAGGCCCGAGTAGTTCTTTGCTGCCACGCGGATAGAACTTTACTAATTCCTTCGGTTCAAAACAAGCGTGGGTAACATTGCAGCGGCCTCCTCCCGATATTTTTACTTTGCCTAATACGTCTTTCCCTCTCTCTATAATAATCACTTGTGCACCCCGATCCAGTTCGGCACAACGTATAGCCGCAAAAAAACCGGCGGCGCCGCCGCCAATGACTATTATTTGCTTCATATGTGCAAAGGTACACATATAGTAGGTTTATGCGTTTATGCGTTTATACACGCATAAACCTATAAACCCTCAAAAACGATATAATTCCTTATCTTTATCCTGATTTATTCAATAAACCACACGACTATGCTGGCGAAAATCCTCCAGGCCATCAAATCTTTTTTTGCTGCACTTTTTGGCGGCAGCACAAAAAGTGAGCCCACTCCGGCACGGCCCCCCAAAACCAAACCGGCTCCTATTGATATTGCGCCCCAAGACGGCTCCGAGATTACCCCCGATACCATCATCGTGGTGGCTAACGAAATGGATTTCCCAAAAGCCCAACCAGGTGACAATACCCCCGACAAAGATTTTGACGACGATATCTTTGTGGAAGAGCCTACCGAGACGCCCAAAGCTGAAGAACCCGCTCCACCCCCTACCCCGACACCCCACCAACGCTACCTGTGGTGCCTCGACAACGGCCACGGCAAAAAAACCAAGGGCAAACGGTCGCCCGTTTTTGATGATGGTACGACGCAATTCTTCGAATACGAGTTCAACCGCGATATCGTGGGACGCATAGCTAAACAACTCGAAGCGAAAGGAGTCGCCCATTTTATCGTAGTGCCCGAAGAAGATATCGACGATTTTCTTGAAGGCCGCGTAAACCGCGCCAACAGCAAAAAATCGACGCTGCCCAAGCTATTCGTTTCGGTGCACTCTAATGCTGCGCCTGCCGCCAACGCCAACGCCTGGGCCCCCGATAATGTAAGCGGCATCGAAACCTGGTTTTACCACGGCAGCAAACGCGGTCAAAAGATGGCCGGCATTTTCCAGAAATTCCTTCTCGAAAAAACCGGCCTGAAAAACCGCCATATTAAATCCAAACCAGACGGACAGTTTTATGTGCTGCGCAAATCTGCTATGACTTCCGTGCTCACCGAAAATGGATTTTATAATAACAAAAAAGAAGCCCTGGCCCTCATGGATGACAAGATGCGCCAAAAAATTGCCGACGCGCATGTGGCCGCAATTGCCGAAATTGAAGAAAACGGATTATAATTATTTATTCAACCCCCAGTTATGAAATCATCATTGACGCTCACTTTGGCGATTTTATTCGCACTGCCCTTTGCTTTTTCACAATCAGCATCTGACAACTGGGTATTCCATAACTCCCCTAACGACGGCTGGTTTGGCGCTATTGCAGAAAGCCCGGATGGACGTATTTTTGCGGGGGGAGGTTTGCCCAATTCTTTCTTCCGGGTATACGACGGCAATACCTGGACTAACTATACCCAGGCCGGCACAGGGGTTAACTTCTACTTTTTCGGCCGGGACCTGGCCGTTGACAACAATAACGTGCTCTGGATTTCTCCCGGCAACCAAGGCGGTATAACCAGTTGGGACGGCACAACGTTGACCAACTACAGCACCGCTAATTCCGGCATCAATTCAAATTCTGTATTTGGCCTTGCCGTTGATCATGATAACACGGTGTGGTTGACAAGCATGCAATCCTTTGACGGCACCGACTGGACGTCCTTTAGTACTAATTTCTGTAATTTCGGTGGCAGAAGGTCCGTTTTCGTTGCTGACGACAACGACATTTGGATAAGTGGTGTTTACAGTGTAGGTATCGAAACCGGTATTATTACCCAGCCATGCGTTTATCGCATTTCCAATGGAACATCTTCCAGTTTTCATGTCAACAACGGCGACAACCTGCC
>JAEUUQ010000257.1 GCA_016787505.1 Saprospiraceae bacterium
GGTGTACGGCGCTTACAGCCTGGCTTTAGTCTATAACGTAGTCGGCCTTAGCTATGCTGTACAAGGTGTTTTTACGCCGCTGGTAGCAGCGATTCTGATGCCCCTCAGCTCGATAACTATTGTCATCTACGGTTTTCTGAGTAGTAACCTGGTCGCTAAGAGGCTGGGACTTTAGGAGGTGACAAGGTGACAAGGTGACAAGGTGACAAGGTGACTGGGTGACAGGGTTATATCACACCTTGTCACCTTGTCACCCTGTCACCCTGTCACCTCTCCATCACAACTGCATAAAATAATTCAGCTTCAGCACCACTGCCCGGTTTTTGGGCCCAAACATACCTTCCGTCTGGTAATTATCGGTATACACCAAAAACAAGTCGCTCATAGGGCGATAGCGCCATTGCAGGCGGCTATTAATATTAAAATTATTGGCTTGTGTGTTGTATTGAAAAAAAGTAGTCCAGAATATTTTTTCTGAAAAATTAATTTCCACCCTGGGATTAACCAGCCAAAATTGAGCGTAGCCGTATGGGTCGGGGAGTTTGATGTCATTATACTCGAAACTCAGCGCCACATTGCCCCAGGGTTGGGCCCTGTAATTCAAAGATGCGCTAATCGTTGCTTTTTTTCCATTATAAAACGAACCATATACGCCAAAAAACTCCAGATTGACTTTCTTTCGCAAGTCTGTATTTAATTGAATATTAAATTCGCTGAAATTATACGCAGTTGCTGGAAGCGGAGCGCCCTCAGTGAGATAAAAGGGATAGAGGAGATGCACGTAATTATTATTAAATCGAAAGCGCAACTGGCTGGTATTTTTAAAAAACATAAAATAGCGCAGCCTCGTATACCATTCGTTGAGTAAACCGCCGCGCACCCACCAGCCGTAATTTTCGGCGCCAAACCAGTGTTGTACGATTTTTTTGTTTTTGGGATAAATAGAATAATCCGTCAGGTTGGCAATAGAGGAATATCCTTCGGGCACAAGCCGGAAATTGTCGGGGTCAAAGTGATAAAGCCTGCTGATAAACCCCATATCAGCGGTGAATTCGTCGCCCATCTTCTGGAACTCCCAGTTGGTCTGAAAACGGCGTCCATTGTAGCCGAAGGCGCCGATGAGAAACCTCCCGTCTCCCGAATCTCTGAATTTAAACGATTGATTATAACTCGCTTTTCCGCGCCAGCGCCCGTCGTCCGACAAATATTCGAATTCCAGCGAAGCATTTCTGCCGTAATCATCGCTGATCAGGTCGCCGTCGTGGAAGGCCTGGCGGTTGAGCAGCAGGGCTCGCACAGTAGACCGCTTTAGCACTCGCCTGTGGCTGGCTGCAGCCGTATAATTCTGGGCGGGGCGCAGCGAATCGCCCATCGTGTGCATATTCAGCACTCCCATTCGCCAGTTCTGGTCGACATTACCGCTCACCCTGGCGCCGTACAAAATGGGGACTTTTTGTCCGGCCGGGTCGAGGCCGATGCGGCGCGAGAAAAACGGCGCATCGGGGAAGGCCGCGAAATTGGTGTAGATATCTGCGTTTTCGAGAAAAAACTGCCGTCGTTCGGGAAAAAAGATATTAAACCGGCTCAGGTTGGTCACCTGTTGGTCGACTTCCACGTGCGAAAAATCGGGATTGACGGTCAAATCGAGGTTGAGCGTAGGCGTGAGACCCACCTTTGCTTCTCCTCCGAAATCAAAATCGGTATCATCGGTTTTTCGGGTATAATCCTTGGTGAATGAAGTCAGGGCGTAAGGGGTAATCGATACATTTCCCCCTACGCGATCCGGCGCCTGGGCCCAAACCAGCGTGCCGGTAAACCCCAAATCAAGCGGATCGAATTGCACGGGCACCTTAGCCCAAACATGACTTTCATTATGCTGACGGTCAACACGCCAGAAGTTAATACCCCAGGTAGTTTGTCCGGCTTTAAACCGCAGGCTCTTGAAGGGTATAGCCATTTCCAGCGACCACCCATCCGCTCGTTGGCGCACCGCGGAATACCATCGTGCATCCCAGGAACCGTCTGTGGTTTCTACAAATACGCCTTGTGCCGCCGAAACCAGGGCATCGGATTGCGCGCCGCCCACATTGACGCCAAAAGCATAGCCGACCGACTTTTGCCCCACCGGGTCGATAATTACGCCAAAAGCATCACTCGATTCAAAGTCGGCATCGCGTTTGAGCGTTTGAATAATGAAATCGTTTTCGCCATAAAGTACGGCGCTGATATACAGGTTTTTATCGTCGTACAGCATTTTTACTGCCGTCAAACGCGCCGCTCTGACCTCATCGCGGGGCGCATTGAGCCAAAAAGAATCTGTTGATTCTGCCGTTTGCCAGGATTGCTCGCCGGGGTCGCCGTCAATTTGAATAACCTCCGTAGTTTGCCGGATTTGTAGCTGGAAATCAGACCGGTTGTCGCCTCCGTTTTGTGCGAATAACGGGTGAACGGCCATTAAGACCAGAAAGGGTGTCAGGTGATTTTTCATGTGCCAAGGCTTTTGCAGATATAAAAGTTGTTATTTTTTTTATATTTACCACCATAAAAATAACGCCGTTGTTAATCACTACCCATTTTTCTATGCCTGACAGGGTTCCGGGTTTGAGTTTTTATGGTAAATAATTTTTTTATTCAAACCTGACTACTCTCATGTTTCAACTTACCACTTCGCGTCTTCGGCTCATACCCTTGACGTACGAGCAACTCGTTTTGTTAACCAAAAGCAGACAGATTCTGGAAAAAAATATGGGCCTGGCGTTCTCTCAATTTGAATTAAACGCGCCCGATGATTTTTTAGCAGAACTAAACGATGCCCTTCTCAACTTCAGCATTCCCAAGGTCCAAATTCACGAGGATCACTTCGAATGGTTTACGCATTGGCTTATCGTACATGCCGATCTCCGGCTTACCATAGGAGGCATTGGTTTATCGGGCCTGCCCGATGATTCCGGGCAGGTCATGACCGGTTATTATATTGATAAAAAGTTTGAAGGGATGGGATTCGCCACCGAAGCGGTTGAACGCTTCGTACAATGGATTTTTGAAAATCCGGCTGCACAAAAAGTGGTAGCCGATACCCTACTTGATGGCTGGGGTTCTCAAAAAGTATTATTAAAAAACGGGTTCGAATTAACAGATAAAGTCGACGGCGTTTTGCGCTGGGAGCGAATGAGGAATGACGAATTACAAATTTCGAATTACGAATAATTTTCTAAATATCAATTTTTTAACAATTATAAACATTCGTAATTCGTAATTCCTCATTCGTAATTCCCCCCCGCCCCTCAATTATCCGTATTGTTTTTCGTAGTAATGCATATACACTCCCGAAGTGACGTGCTGCAACCACTCCGCGTTCTCCAGATACCAGGTCGCCGTGAGGCGCAGGCCTTCTTCGGCCTGTATCTGGGGTTGCCAGCCCAGTTCTTTTTTGAGTTTGGAGGCATCGATGGCGTAGCGGCGGTCGTGGCCGGGGCGGTCCTTCACAAAAGTGATCAATTGGCGGGAAGCGCCGGCGGGCCTGCCGAGTTGTTCGTCCATGATATCGCAAAGTTTGTGCACCAGGTCGATGTTCTTCCATTCGTTGTTGCCGCCGATATTGTAGGTCTCTCCGGCGATGCCCTTGTGGAAAATGAGGTCGATCGCCTCGGCATGGTCGCCCACCCACAGCCAGTCGCGCGTAAACAACCCATCGCCGTACACGGGCAAAGGTTTATTATGGATGATGTTGTTGATCATCAAGGGGATGAGCTTTTCAGGAAATTGGTAGGGCCCGTAGTTATTAGAACAATTGGACACCACCGCCGGCAAACCGAAGGTATGGTAATAAGCCCTCACCAGGTGGTCGGAACTGGCTTTGGAGGCCGAATACGGCGAGCGGGGATCATATGCTGTTTTTTCAGTAAAAAAACCGGTATCGCCCAGCGAGCCGTATACTTCGTCGGTAGAGATGTGATAAAACAATTTGCCCGTCTTATTTTCCCAATAAAAACGCGCTGCATTGAGCAGGTTGACAGTGCCGATGATATTGGTCTCAATAAAACTCATCGGGTTTTCGATGGAGCGGTCCACATGCGACTCCGCCGCCAGGTGGATCACTCCGTCAAAATCCATATCGCGGAATATCGCGGCCACTTGCTCGTAATCCGTAATATCGCCTTTGACAAACCGATAATTGGGCGATTGTTCGATATCGCGCAGGTTTTCCAGGTTTCCCGCATAAGTCAGCTTGTCGAAATTGACAACCAGATAATCGGGATAGCGATTGACCAAACGGCGCACCAGGTGCGAGCCGATGAAACCGGCGCCGCCGGTGATGAGAATTGTTTTTGAGTATAAGGACATTGGAGTGAACGTTTATGGGTTTATGGGTTTATTTTCTGCCTTTTACCTTCTACTTTCTACCTTACAATCACTTCCTGAATATACTCCTCGCCAAGAGATTCGTTGAGGAGATTTTTAATCTTCTCCCGGCTGTAGGACAACTCCTGTCGCAGGGGCGCCGAATCAATAGTGATGTGCAGCGTTTTGCCCACCATCTTTACGTCACTGGTATATTTGGTAATAGCCGGCCCCATCAACTCCGCCCAGGTACTGCGAATATTGGTCTGATGCAGCTTGGGCTTGAGTTTATACGCCTCTATCAGATCCTGCAATGCCTCTTTGATCGTCATATTTCGAATTCGTTTTGTAAAGTGGCCACGCCTTTTTCGATATAATAATTAAAAAACGGGACGCCCATGCGGGCTGCAATAGCCGCGATGCGGTCGGGGTGAGTATCGGATACAAACAATTGACCATAGGGGCCTTCCAATAATAGTTGCATCAGGTGTTCCACCCTTTCCTGGTCCAATTTATCGAATATATCGTCGAGCAATAACAAAGGGAGCATATTTTTTTCTTCCCGCATCAAATCATATTGCGCGAGTTTGAGCGCCAGCAGAAACGACTTGGTCTGGCCTTGTGAGGCAAACCGTTTGATAGGCTGGCCTTCGAGCAAAAACTGGAGGTCGTCGCGATGGATGCCGCCAGTGGTGCGCCCGAGCAGGCGGTCTTTATCCAGGTTTTGGCGAAGCAAATCGGCCATTAAAGACTGTTGCAGGGGTGATTCATAACGGCAGTCGGCCTCCTCGCGTTTGCCGGAAATAGTGTAATGGTTGGCTTTCAGCAATGGCAAGAAGCGCTCCATGAAATCGCTTCGCCGCTTATAAATGTACTGCGCGGGGTCTACGAGTTGTTCGTCGTAAACCGCCAAAAGGGCTGGATTAAACGTATGCGTATCGGTAAATTGCTTGAGGGCGGCGTTGCGCTGTTTGAGCAGGTGGTTATAGCGCAGCAGTTGTTGCAGGTAATGCTGGTCGAGTTGCGACAGCGTATTGTCGAGAAGTCGGCGGCGCGCCTCGCTGCCTTCATGGATAAGCTGGATATCGTCGGGGGCGGCAAACACCACCGGGATCAAGCCGACGTGGTCGCCCAGGCGTTCGTAGGCCAGGTCGTTGCGTTCCATCGTTTTGCGCTGCCCCAGGGGCGCTTTTACCACGATTTTTTCGGGATGGCCGTTGATCTCGCCGTGCCCTTCCAGCCGGAAAAACGGCGATTCGTGATAAGCGATGTATTGGTCGTTGAGCCCGAAATAGCTCTTGCCCATACACAAATAATAGATCGCGTCGAGCAGGTTGGTCTTGCCCATGCCGTTGAGCCCCACAAAGCAATTCAGCCGTGGATTGCAGTCGATTTGCTGGTAGTGGTAGTTTTTAAATTCGGTCAATATGACGCGGTCGAAATGCACGGGCGATGACTACTTTTGCGCAAAGCTAAAGAATAGAATCGGTAATAACCCAACCAGAAATTTGCACGGCGCTTTTTCAGGGAGTATATTTGCGCCGGCGATACCTGAACACCTATCGCAAAAAGTTGTTACATCTTATAATCCGCAAATCAGCAAAAGCTATTGATCATGGTAGCAGATAAAAATAAAGGCGGCGGCAAAAAAGAGAAAGCCGTATACAGCAAAGAACTTCACCTGTATTGGTATGAGATGATGCTGCGCATCCGCCGTTTTGAAGAGCGCGCACTGGTGGCTTACGGCCAGCAAAAAGTACGCGGTTTTTGTCACGTATATATCGGACAAGAAGCCGTCGCGGCGGGCATAGAATCAGTCCTTCGCCGCGAAGATTGCATAGTAACCGCTTATCGCCAGCACGGCACAGCTATTGGCCGGGGTCTCTCCACCAAAGCCTGTATGGCCGAATTATTTGGCAAAAGTACCGGCGTAGTAAAGGGCAAAGGCGGGTCAATGCACTTTTTCTCTGCCGAGCATAAATACTTCGGCGGCAATGGCATAGTTGGCGCCCAGATACCCATCGGCACCGGCATCGCTTTTGCCGAAAAATACCGGGGCACCGACAATCTCTGCGTGACTATGTTTGGCGACGGCGCCGCCCGCCAGGGCGCACTGCACGAGTCGTTTAACATGGCCATGACCTGGAAGCTGCCCGTAATTTATATTTGCGAAAATAACGGCTACGCCATGGGCACTTCTGTGGCGCGCACCAGCAACGTACTACACCTCCACAAATTAGGCCTCGCCTACGATATGCCCAGCATGCAGGTTGACGGCATGAGCCCAGAAAAAGTCTACGAAGCCATGATGAAAGCCGCCGAGCATGTGCGCTCGGGCAAAGGCCCCTTTTACCTCGAAATTAATACCTACCGCTATAAAGGCCACTCGGTTTCCGACCCGGCCAAATACCGCCCGAAAGCAGAAGTCGAATCTTACAAGGAACGCGACCCCGTAAAGATGGAAGAAGCCCGCATTCTCAAAAATCACATCGCCACCAAAGAAGAGATCGAGGCTATCAAAGATATGATCAAACAAGAAATCGACGAGGCCGAAGCATTTGCAGAAGCATCCCCCTATCCCGATCCCTCCGAACTGTATACGGATAACTACGTCCAGGCGGACTATCCGTATATCCGGGACTGATGGGGCGACTGTAGGACTATACGACTGTAGGACTATACGACTGTACGACTATACGACTGTATGACTTTATGACTTTACGAAGGGGCGACTGGTCGCACAGTCGCACAGTCGTAAAGTCCTTTTTTTCCCAAATCCTGCCTTACTACCGAAACTTTACTTATTTTTGCCACGCTTTTTGAGGGAGCTTCCCTAAAAGCACCTTATCAACAACTGCAAATTCACATAATTGCTTGCGAAATGGCGAGGAGAATTAAAAATCAGAAATCGGACGAAACGCTGATCAACCTGATCGACGTAAAAGATCAGGCGCAAAATTTCTTTGACAGAAACCAGAAATATATCCTGGGAATAGCCGGCGCCTTCTTAGTGGTAGTCGGCGGGTATTGGGGTTACAAACATTTTATCATCGAACCACGCCAGCGGGAAGCTGAAGAACAGATGTTCCAGGCAGAAGTGCAGTTCGAGCGCGATTCTTTTGCGATGGCCCTCACCAACCCCGGCGGCGGCTATTCGGGTTTTCTGGATATTATCGACAATTATAAAGGCACTAAAGCCGCTAACCTGGCGGGCTATTACGCAGGTATCTGCTACCTCAACCTCGGCCAATACGACGCCGCTATCGACTACCTGAAGTCGTATAACGCCAAAGGCGACGTCACGCCCGCTATGAAAAACGGCGCCCTCGGCGATGCGTACTCCGAGAAAAACGATTTCGAACAGGCACTGAGCTACTACGCTAAAGCGGTTAGCGCTGCCGACAACGAAGCTATTACGCCGTATTACCTG
>JAEUUQ010000306.1 GCA_016787505.1 Saprospiraceae bacterium
GTTGGCCACATAAATCCCGTTGCTGTAAAACAACAGATTACCCTGGGCATCGCAGATGCTGGTTGCAGCCGCTTCAAAATTCATATCGCGGTATTCGTAGGCTACGGTTGGAGGCGAAGCGTTAAAATCTATCCGTGTGCCGCCAAATGTTAATATTTGAGGGTTGCTGTCGTAGCCTAATAGCCAAATATAATCGCGTTTTTCACGTTGAAAAACAGTTTGACTATTTAATACAATACCCCAAAATAGTATGATCCCTATTATGTATAATCGTGACATAGCGGTTGTGATTAATACAGCGCCACCTTGCCGGATTGACAAAGCAGCGCTGTAGGTTTTTCAATTATTTTATAATCACAACCTTCTTCAATTGCCGGCTGATACTCCACCCGTTCAATTCAAGTAGATACATGCCACTATTTAGACTACTAATGTCAAAGGTGAGGTTTTGCCCCAAAGGTGCTTCCTCCGCTTGCTGCGATAGCAATACCCGACCGTACATATCCAGCAAAGAGATGGTTACCGGGGTAGAATTTGCAATTTCTATTTGCAACGCATTTCTGGCCGGATTGGGATATACCCTCCAGTCAAATGGAGGCGGACTGGTTGCTACCCTCCTGCGTTCTTTCTGGATGGTGGCAATATTGCTAGCTTCTGTTTCCGACAAAGCCTGATAACAACCGGGGTCCACCCTTAAAGAATCCGGATAAGGCAGGTGCAGCAGGTGGCGGGCCTTGTACACAGGGCGGCCGCCACTGTATAGGCATTGTTCGGCTATGCTGCCAAGCGCGCTCAACTGCACAGAGGAAAACGTATCCACGCCGCTTGCCAGAGTCGATAAATAGATGGAATTTACATCCAGTTCGTTTTGTGCATAGCCCTTGGCGCTTTCAAGCGCGTCGTTATCGTCTCCCACGTATTCTGCTGCATAGTAAATTTCGGCTTTAATTAGCTGATCCAGGCTGTCAATATCCTGGAATAACAACCCCGCTTTTTCAAGCAGCGTATCGCGCAAAGCCCATACATCTTCTTCTGCTACTATCAGTATGCTGTCGAGGGCCGCCAATCGCTGAACCAGGCTGTCGCGGTCGTGGCTCAGCGCAACTACTTGCTGTTGTTCCGTCTCGCTTTGCTCAAAAAGGTGTTGTTTACCAACCTCGATTTCATACAAAAGTCCTAGCAGGCTGTCGCTTTGGCTCAAATAGAAACTGTCCACTACCAGGGTGTCGGTTTCTCCTCCTTGTAGGGCCACTTTTCTGTAGAGTTGCTGCCGGACGCCTCACCGACGGGCGTCCTCGAAGTCGCCTGTCGGCGCCGTGCCCAAGGCCACCGGTATGTCTATTTCCCTGATTTTTTCTCTTTCATCGCCCGCTAGTTGGTCTTCGCAGTCCCAGGGGGCATCAGGAGTAACAGGGAACCATGCCAAAATATATTGAGGTAATTGCAATTGTGGCAAATTTGGAAATGCAAAACTTGGAGGATAATAGTCGCCCTGGTCGTCGTGTATTTCGTGGCGTTGCGTAAATAATTGATTAAGAACATTGGGATTATCCTCCATATCATTCCTCGCCGCCGCACCCGAGTAGGTACCCGACAGCCATTGATTACCCCGGTGCAGTTGCGCATTGATATCCAGCAGGCTGCCGTAGTGCAGGCCGTCTGCAAACGGCGGCTCAAAGGTATTGCCCCTGATGTCGGTATCGGTACAGGTACCGTTCAGGTGCATCCCCGTTTGCAGGTTGTGCAGGGTATTACAGCTATAGGCCATGCCCGTGCTGCTAAGTACGTCGATACCCGTGCCACTGCTCGTTGCCGCGCCTTCGATGTAGTTTAGTTCTATCGTGCTGTTCAGCGCGTCTCGAGCGGCAATGCCGTACAGGCTTGAAGTGCTGTGGTTGAGCGTGATTTCATTATCTGAAACCACATAGCCGTTCGCCGAACCCAGATAGATACCCATATCATATCCGTAGGTCTGTACGATATTGCGGGGGCCGATATACGCCTGGCTCTGGGCTAAGCCCTGCTCCGATACCATGATACCGATGGCCTTCGACAAGGGCGAGGCGCTGCCGGCGTGGACGGTGTTGTGGTGCAGGGAGATCAGCGCCGCCGGGTCGTTGTGCAGTAATAAAATACCCCGCGAGGCACAGGCAATATAATTATAACTCATCTCGATAGTGCGCTGCTGAGCAAGCCTCACCTGTACACCCCGGGCTACGTCGGTCATTCGCGCCTGGGTCACCTTGGTATCCGTGCCTTGCGCCCATACGGCGTCGGTGCAATCCTCAAAAGCGGTTTGTCCGCTCGCGCTAAAGCCCAATACGGTAAGCTGATGCGCCGCCCCGCCTTCGTGCCGGATGCCAATGCCGGTAAATGGATAAGTCGGCTCTGAAGACGTTATCTCCATACCCAAAAACCGGCTGCGCTCTACGAATAGCGGCGTATTGCGGGTTACAATGCCGCTTCGCAGGTTTTCAAATACATTCTCCGGCGCGCCGGCTACGCCGATGTGCAGGAGGTTGTAGCGGTCAGTCACCTCGATACCCGCAAAACTGCGCAGACCGGGGGCGGGTGTCTGGCCTGCGTAGGCCGGCAGCAGGTCGTCGTCGGTAGCAAAGGTGTTGCCGTAGAAGGGATCCATTTCAAACACGTAAGGCCCTTCAAAATACAAGCCTACGTAATTGTCTATGAAGGTAGAAGAAGAAATATCCACCCGCGATTTGTCGAGCGGTCTCACGGCGTAGTGGGCGTCTTCAATCCAAGCCTGCTTGGCTATAAAATGGCCGTCGGTTTGCACGGTTATGCCCTTCCACATGTATTTGCAGCCGTGTACCCGCTGCACGGAATTCATCCCCGACAGGGAGAACCTGCTATGCGGCGCCACCACAATCTCGGCACCTTCTTCCATCAGTACTTCGCTTTCGTTGATTTCATAATCCTCATCCACGATCAATTGGCCACGGATTATCACACAGGCATCGGTGAGAAAGTCGTCGGGCAAGAGGTTGATCACACCGGTGAAAAACGACAGGTTCATGGCGCTTTGAGGAAGATTGAAAGCCCCGACATCCAAGACAAAAGCATCCTCGCATTCGCCATAATCGGCGCTGCCCGTACCAGAGCCCAATGCCAGGTCTTGCCAGGCCGCGCAGGCTACATTAGATGTACTGCTGGTCATAGGCATGATAGGTTTAATTGAACTGAAACGACAATGAAGATGAGGTTTTTCATGATACCAACTATTTATATGAGTAATAATATCACGCCCCGGCTCTATCGAGTCGTAGCGTCATTCCTAATTTTTCTAGTATAATTACATACAAAAAAGCGCTTGCTCTGTGCCACCTCTGTGTAACTCTGCGCCCTCTGTGGTTAAAAATTTCTGCATAAGCGACGACATCAGACCTGATAACTACCTATCCACTCCTATCGCAAGGTAACTAAAATAATAAATTCAACCAAACGCACACGTCGATTTGTCGGTAGATTAGCAAATCGGGGCAAACGGTTACCATTTCAGCACCTGATGCACCGCAACGCTCCCCCTTGCGTCGTTCAAGATAAGCATATAGCCGCCGGCGGGGAGATGAGTCATGTCAATTTCTGTTCTATGTTGCAACACCCCGCTATCAAGAACAATACCCTGCCAATTCGCAATTTGCCAGCGCCATCCTTCGGGAAGCTCCCCCACCGACTGTACAACCAAGGCATGCCGAACGGGGTTGGGATATATTTTCAGAGCTATCCCTTCTACTTCAACAGTACCCGTAGGCGTAATAAAAACCGTCTGCCCCGCCGCATTGGCGCAATGGGCGTTTTCGGCATTCAGGGTTACTTCGTAGGCGCCGGGGCCGGCGTAGCCATGTATTGGAGAAACTTCAGTGCTATTTTGGCCGTCGCCGAAATCCCAGGTGTAGGTGTCTGCATTGACAGACAGGTTGTTAAACGCCACCTGGTAGCCGTCGATAGTATAATCGAAGGCTACTTGCGGGCGGGGGAATACCGTCACGTAGTCTTCCCACCACAACGTATCATTGCCGAAAGGCGAATACAATACCAGGGTTACGTCGTGTACACCCGCCAGTTCGTAACTCACCAGAGGTTCATCAGCCGTGGAAGTTGCCGGCTGTCCACCCGGGAACGACCAGCTTAATGCGTCGTAATCGCCGGTAGAGGTGTTATAAAACTGTGCGGTAAATGGCGTGCAGCCCTCTCTTTTATCGGATGTAAACAGGGCCTGCGGCGGCAATCCGACCGTAACCTGTTGGGTAATGAAGGTATCGCCACAAGGCGTATTCACAGTGAGGGTGACGGTATAATTGCCGGCAGCAGCGTAATTATGGGTGGGTGAAAATGCTGCGCTCGTATTGCCGTCGCCAAAGTCCCAGGAAAAAACACCGGGGAAGGCCGTAGTATTAGTGAAAGCGGTCGTTAGTCCATTGGTCAAAAAATTAAAGGACGGGGCGCCGGTTGATTCCACCATTAAAACAATAGGATCGGAATACACCGTGCCGAAGCAATCGTTTTGCAAAGCCAGCCGGTAAGTCAGGCCGTTTTGTGAGGCAGCCACGTTTAGCAGAGCAAGCGTATCATCGTACACACCATTTATAATGAGGCTATTGCTCATATAAACAAAACCTGCGCCGGTATCGACCTGCCATTGTAGCTGCAGGTCGAATCCGGTGACTTGCACCGGGAATAGCGCGATTTGGCCGGCGCAGGCCGTTATTGTATCGGGTTGACTAAGCACCATTGGTGTGGTATTGGGTTCCTGCCCTTCCACAATGGCTGTAAGCAGTGGGCTACTACCAGAAAAGCCGTCGCCGCCGTACAGGGCGCCGTTGGGGCTATCCGGGCAGGAGCCTGAGTTAAAGCTGATGCCTTCTGCGCCACCTTCGACCGATATGCCGGCGGGGGCAACCGTAGTGATCACCCTGCCGCCGCTGCCGCCGCCGCCGGGGCCGTGGCAACGGTCATCACCTGCATTATTGACGCTACCGCCTGCGCCGCCGTCAGCGCTGATGTTTAATGGCCCGGCAATAGTCGCCGCTTTGAGGAAAACCGTGCCGCCGCCGCCGCCACCGCCTGCACCGTCGCCGATGCTGGTAACTGCCGATCGGCCACCGGCCTTAATAATATGTCCGTTGCCCACCAAAATAGGCGTCACAATAATGGCAATTCCGCCGCCGGTACCGCCGTTGGTGCCTTCTGAGTTATTTTCGTGGCCGGCGCCGCCGCCGCCGCCCATATACAGGCGTTGTGTATGGAGTTGTGCGGCTTTGCCGCCGCGGCCGGGGAATTGGCCGTCGCAGCCAAAGGTGGTGGGTTCGTTGTTTTCGCCGCCTATTCCGCCGCTGGTTACGTTGCCGCCGCCGCCGCCGCCGCTGTTGTGGTCGTTGCCGCCGCCGCCGCCGTTGGCCTGGGCGCCGCGACCGGCC
>JAEUUQ010000369.1 GCA_016787505.1 Saprospiraceae bacterium
GCCAATAGCGAGATTATAACCAAAGTAGCTGCAGTTTCCAACGGCTGGGCCGGCGTGATGATGCGCGAAAGTCTCAACCCCGGTGCTAAAAAAGTTTCGTTAAAAACACAGCTGACAATATTCCTGCGCAGCGAAGTGAGAAGTATGACCAATGGTTCGGCTTCAATATCACAAGTAAATCGACCCTCGCATACCTGGCTTCGAATAGTAAGGTCGGGAAATACGTTTACGGGTTATAGTTCTGCGAATGGCACAAACTGGACCCCAGTTTTTTCTGCTTCGGTCAGTATGAATAGTTGTATTTATGTGGGGCTATTTGTGGAGGCAATTAGCAATTCCATTGTGGCTTCTGCCCAATTCACCGGCATAAATGTTGTCGATTTGTGGACGCCCCCGACGGGAAATCCTGATTTTCTCTTAGGCGCAGGAAATGGAAATGACGGCGGCGGCGCCGAATTAGAGATTTATCCCAATCCGACCGCGGGTATAGTCAGGTTCCGCATGGCACATGGCGTGCCCTTACCGGAACAACCCCTGTCAATAGTGGTTTGGAATGCGCTTGGCGAATGTTTGCTGCGAAGACAAACCGGGGTACCCGATCTCCTGTCTGATGGGCTTGATCTTTCGGGTCATCCCAATGGTATTTATCTGGTTCAACTGCACTCGCCGGGTCAAATGCCGGTTACTATGCGGGTGATCTTACAAGAATGATATGCCCAAATATAAATCAGCCCGAATTCTGGTTTTCACCAAAATTCGGGCTGACCCATTTTTACACTAATGCCCGGTCAAATATGACTTTCGAGGGCAGTAGCCTTGCTGTAGTTGAGTACGCGGCGAATCGCATTGTCGGAAGGGCGGAAAGTGACCTTAGGCAATTGCTGGAAAGCGCTGAAAAGCGTCTTGAATTCGAAGCGCATCTCGAGGTCTTCGGTCAACACGGCGCGAAGTGCGAGGGTTTCAGAGACGGACGTCTCACGGTACAAAAGACGAACTAAATCATTAGGTGTAAAGTTTTGGTGCATATAAGCATTTTTGGTTTCAGAATGAAGTCCCAGAACATTTTTATTAACTAAAAAGGCTTTCGGCTTATTGCTTTGGGCGTGAACTTTTTGAGCTATTTAACACGATACCAGGTTTGGGTGCGGTAAAGGCCCGTCCAATGCTTGCCTCTCACTTTTAATTCTTCGGTTTTTCCGTTTTCAAACCACATACTGCAGCCGTACACATTGCCGCTGACAGGGTCGAGGATGGAGCCGCTTTTCCAGTAGTCTTTGTATTTTTCAAGGTGCTCTACGATGACCATGCCGAGGACAAGTTTGTTTTTTTTGCTGCCCGGGCATTTGTCGCAAACAGTGTCGGGGCCTTTTTGCAGCAATTTAACGACTTTGCCGTAGTATTTGCCGCCGTTTTCGTAAATTTCTACGTGCGACTTGGCTTGCCCGGTTTCGTCGTCTATTGTTTTCCAAACGCCAAGCAACGAGTTTTGGGCGGCCAGGGGGGCGATTCCCAATGCAAGTAGAACCAACAGGCTTAACAGGTATTTTGTCATGTAGTGATATAATTTGGTTATAAAATGTTAACTCATTCATCCAGGTCCTGGGCGGGATGCCAGAACAATCGCTTGAAATCTACTATTTTGTTGTCAACAACTTCAATGCCTTCTTGTTCGAGCAATTGTTGCATCATGGTAGGCGTCGGAAAATGGATGCGCCCGCTTAGCTCGCCCAGGCGGTTTACTACGCGATGCGCGGGTACGCCATAACCCGAAAAGCTTTTATTTAAAGCCCAACCCACCATACGCGCCGAGCCCAATGCCAGGAAATCGGCGATGGCGCCATAGGTAGTGACGCGGCCCCTCGGAATTTGCCTGACTACTTCGTAAACCAGATCGTAATAGGTAGGTTCTTCCATAATGCGTATTTTTACCGCGTTTGGTATGCCAATATACGCATCTCTCCCAAAATACAATTCATAAAGCAGCATAGCGCATGAAAAAGACCGTAGTAAAAGCAGCCGGCGTCACCACGCTTACCGACGCGAGGTATTTTGCCGCAAGGGGCGTCGACTGGCTCGGCCTTTCGCTCGATTCTTCGCAAGATGACTACCTGAATGTCGCCGCCGCATTAGCTATCAAAGAGTGGGTGGAGGGGGTCAGGATAATCGGCGAATTCGGCTGGGCCAACCTCGAAGAAATCGACTACGCCATACAATCACTGGCCCTCGACGCCGTGCAGGTAGGGCCTTTTGCCGACGAAGAAGCGCTAAACAAACTCAGCGAACGCTGCGTTTTATTCAGGGAGGTGGTCGTAGAACCAGGTATGACCGCTGGCAGTCTTTCAGTCGCTATCGAAGAAGGCGCCACGCTGGTCTACGCCACCGTTGTCAATCTGGCCAAAAACGGCATAAGCTGGTCAGACCTCGTACAGGGAAATGCAGCCCTGACAATTGATGAACTGAAAGAGTTGTGCGGCCAATACGCACTGGTATTGCGAATAGACATAGAACCCGGCGATCTCGAAAAATGCCTCCAAATACTGAACCCCTGGGGAATAGAAGTGAGGGGCGGAGAAGAAGAAAAAACAGGCTTTAAGTCTTTTGACGAGCTGGACGACTGGCTCGATACCCTCGAAAATATCAATTCCTAAGAAAATGAGACACTCCTTCTTTACGCCCGTTTTATCCGGCTTTCTGGCTTTACTGCCTTTTGCGGTTATGGGTCAATGGCAATGGATGCAAAGCATTGGCGGAAGCGGCATTGACAACAGCGGAGGTCTGCTTGTGGCCGGCGAAAACCAAAACATATATGTGGCCGGCGTATTTGCCGGGGGCGCCTGGGGTGGAAATGATATCTTTTTGGCCAGTCTGGACAATAATGGGGCCACAGCTTGGTCCTTTAACGGCGGCGGGCCGCTCGATGACGAAGTGACGGCCGTGGCAAGCGATGCCTCGGGCAATATCCTGGTGGCAGGCGCTTACTGGCTGAATGCCTCGTTTGCCGACATCACCCTCGAAGCCGAGCAAAGTTCGCGTTCGCTGTTTATACTCAATATATCACCAGAAGGCTCGCTGCGCTGGGCGAAAAACCTGCACGGCACGGCCATCAAAAAGATTGGCGCGATAGGCGCCGATACGGCAGGAAATATCTATATCTCCGGGTATTTTCAGGGGCAGCTTTCGCTCGATGAATGGGTGCTGGAAGCCAACGGCGCTACCGACTTTTTTATCGCCAGACTCAATGAAGACGGCATAGTGACCTGGGCCGTACATGCCGGGCAAACCGGCGATACGCGCATTACCGCGATGGCCATTAAACCCGATGGAGGTTTAGTAGCCGGTGGCTATTTTAATGCCATCACCCAGATCGGCGATTACCAATTTACCGCAAACACTTACGATCGCGATGTATTTATCGCTTCTTATGATGCAGACGGCGCCCTCCTTTGGGCCCGAAAAGCAGGCGGCGTGCACAACGACGAACTCACCGGCATTGCACTCGACGAAGAAGGAACCGTCTACGCTACCGGCTATTTGGTGGGCGTGATGAATTTGGGCGAAGGTATTACCATTCAAAGCGCTAATGGGAATCCCGATTTTTTTGTACTCAAATACAATAACGAGGGTCTGCCGCTCCAGGCGCGCGCCATGGGCGGGGCTTTGCGCGACCAAAGTATGGCTATAGCGCACAATGAAAACGGAGTAGCCCTCGCGGGCTTTTTTTTGGATGAAATGAATATAGACGGGCAAATGCTGACAAACCATGGACAAACTGCGGGTTTTATCCTGCGGTTTGATGAATCACTGGCGCTTTTGCAGGCAGAAACCATGCATTCGGATGAAGGCCCGGTGTATGCCATGCAGCTCGCGATAGATCATGCGGGCAAATTGGTGGTAGCCGGCAGTTTCGAAGGCACGCTGCAATACGGCAATGCCGGCCTGACCGCAGCGGGCGCCGCCGATGTTTTTGTCGGAAAATGGTCGCCGGTGAGCACCTCGACGACTACACCTACAAGCGCTTCCTCCTACCTAAGCGTTTTTCCCAACCCTGCAAAGGGGCAATTTGAAATTACATCGACGTTGACGCTGCAAAATGTACGGGTATTTGACCAACAGGGGAAACTGATATACAACGCCCCCAAACCCGGGTTGATCACGGCGGATAACTGGCCCGCCGGCGCTTATCGCATCATAGCGCACACATCAGATGGCCGGATATTGGAAACCGGATTGCTGATACAGCGTTGATAGCCCCGGCGCTTAGGGTTTGTAATGAATGCGGTAAATCACATCGGCAAAGTCGTCGGAGACGAGCATAGAGCCATCGGGTAATATCTCGAAATCAACCGGGCGGCCCCACACATCGTCTTTATCTACCATCAGCCATCCTTCGGCAAAAGGCTTAAAGCTGGTCACCTTGTTGTTCTCCAGCGTGACCATAGAGATGCGGTATCCCGACTTTTTGCTGCGGTTCCAGGATCCGTGTTCAGCTATAAACAATTGTTTCTGATAGGATGCGGGAAATTGCTTGGCGGTGTAAAATTCGAGTCCGAGCGGAGCTACGTGAGGACCCACCAGTTGCGCCGGCGGAGTGAATTTCTCGCAGGGAAACTTGCTGCCGAATTCGGGATCGGGCGTATCGCCCTGGTGGCAATAGGGGTATCCGAAGTGCATATTATCGGTGGGCGCGTGGTTGAGTTCGCAGGAAGGCATATCGTCGCCCATCCAGTCGCGGCCGTTATCGGTAAACCAAAGTTCTTTATTATCCGGATGCCAGGTAAAACCTACCGTATTGCGAATGCCCTTTTGCACAATTTCGAGGCCGCTGCCGTCGGGATTGATGCGGGTAAGGGCGGCATATATCTCTTTATCTGGTTCGCAGATATTACAGGGGGCGCCCACCGGCACGTAGAGCTTGCCATCGGGCCCAAAGGCGATGTATTTCCAGCCGTGGTGCGTTTCGGTGGGGTATTTGTCATATACAACCACCGGGGCGGGCGGATTATCGAGTCGGGATTCAATTTGTTCGTATCTGAGGATGCGGCTCACTTCAGCCACGTATAAGTCGCCATCGCGAAAAGCTACGCCGTTGGGCATATTAAGGCCCGAAGCGAGTATAAATACCTGGTCGGCCACATAGTCGCCATCGGTATCTTTAACGGCATACACACTGCCCAAATCGCGTGTGCCGACAAACAGCGTGCCATTGGGCGAGAGGTCCATCGAACGGGCATTTTTGACGTCGTTGGCATACACGTCAATGACAAAACCCGGAGGCAGCTTAATTCTGTCGAGCGGCAGTGACGATAGGGAACTTGTGGCCGTCTTCTCCTTCTTGGGAGCAGACGGCGGGTTAATATTACTACATGCCCAAAATAGGCTAATGAAGGCGCATAGCGTTAAGAAAATCCTCATATGCGATCAAATTTTTTCACTTACCAATACAAACGCAGGTGGCAGGTTGAGCGGCACGAAGCAGACGTCCACATTGCCAAAAATCTTTTTGTATAGTCTTTTGGTAAAAAGGGAATAGTGCATTTGCACAAACAGGCCTCCTTTCTTGAGGTGATGATAGCATTGTTTTACTATATTGATACCCAATGTCTTGGGAAGAGAAGTAAATGGCAGGGCAGAAATAACGTAATCGATATGGTCGATATGGAGTTGATTCAGGTAGTCCTCCAATTTTTCGGCGGTATCGTCAATGAGAATAAACCGTGGGTCGTGGATCTGGCGCAGTGTACGGCAAAATTTTTCGTTGACTTCAAAAACAATAAGGCGGGAATCAACAGGCATTTTGCTGAGCAACTGATGCGTAATTACGCCATCTCCGGCGCCGAGCTCTACAATAATGATACCGGTTTCAAAATCAATATGCCTGATCATGCTTTCGCACAAATGGCGGGAACTGGGCGTGAGTGTACCCACTGTTTTGATATCGCGAAGGCTTTCTCTCAAAAACTCAAGTCGCTTTATTGGTTCTGTTTTCATGTTGTAAAGTTACCAACCATTTAATCAACTAAACCGGTTAAAAGCGAAATAGTTATTTTCGTCGACTACT
>JAEUUQ010000409.1 GCA_016787505.1 Saprospiraceae bacterium
ATGTTGCATACCCCCGCCGACGACCTGCTTGAGTGCTATCGCGTGTCTGAAAAAGTAAATGCAGTGAACAATAACGGTCCCGAGTTGCACCAGCGCCTCGCCGATCCACCCGCTCTCTTCTAATTGCCTGTATTATGCGCACTGTTATTCAAAGAGTATCTGAAGCATCCGTTGCCGTAGAGGGCGCCGTTGTAGCCCAAATTAAAACCGGCTTGCTGATCTTGCTGGGCATTGAAGACAACGATACCCCCGACGATACCGACTGGCTGGTGAAAAAGATCGCACAACTGCGCATTTTTAGCGATGCCCAGGGTTTGATGAATTTGTCTGTGATGGATGTACAGGGTGAATTACTGGTAATCAGCCAGTTTACCCTGCACGCCGGCACTAAAAAAGGCAACCGCCCTTCTTTTATTAAAGCAGCAAAGCCGGACAAAGCTATCCCAATGTATGAGTCTTTTATTCAACAACTTGAATCAACCTCCCTCTGCCCCGTCAAAACCGGCATCTTTGGCGCCGATATGAAGGTGAGCTTACTCAATGACGGCCCGGTCACAATTATCATGGACTCAAAAAATAAGGATTGATGACTATTCAGGAAGCACAGCTTACCGTAGATGAATGGATCCGAACTATTGGCGTGAAATACTACGGCGAATTGACCAATACTGCCATCCTGATGGAAGAAGTAGGGGAAGTAGCCCGCCTGATGGCCCGGCTTTACGGCGAGCAATCATTCAAAACCCCCGAACAGGCTAACTCGGCGCGCCACGACCTCGCAGATGAAATGGCCGACGTATTGTTCGTGCTGATTTGCCTGGCCAATCAAACGGGAGTGGACCTTACAGCCGCTTTTTCTGCTAATTTGAATAAAAAAACTACCCGCGATGCGGAAAGACATGCGTCAAACCCTAAATTGAAATAACTATGACGGATCCCTCTTTTATCAAAAAAGAACAAGAAGATTACAGATTCCTGGACTTGGTTTCTCTGCTTTTTGTTGTCGCAAGCATAGTGATTGCTGTTTATTATTATCCACAATTGCCCGAAAAGATTCCCACGCATTTCAATTTAAGAGGAGAACCCGACGATTGGAACGGGAAAAATATGGTGTTTTTGCTCCCCGCGGTTACCGCCGGGTTATACGGTATGTTGATATTTGTGATAAAATATGTTCCAAACAAATATTGGAATATGCCGGTGAAGATTACGCCCGAAAATGCAGACGAACAATACGGCCTCGCCCGCAATATGATTCGCATGCTTACTATCATGCTTACTGCTTGTTTTTGCTATCTTAGTTATAATACGATTCAGGTGGCTTTAGGTAAAGCGACAAGCCTTAATAATCTGTTTATTGTTATTTTTCTGGGCGGGACAGGTCTTATCATTACCGTGTATATGATCCTTGCGGTAAGCCGGAAATAAAAAAAGAGTTGCGCAGCTATGTTTATTATCTGCGCAACCCTTTTTCAAACTAAAACTTTCGTCCGGAGATTCTGAACTACTAAGGCATAAATCGAATCTTCTGACTGTAAACCCGCCCTCCGGCCTCAATACTGTATACATAGATACCGGCTACCAACCTGGCCTGGTTGCTCCTGAAAGTGACCTGGTGCGTGCCCTGCCATTGCTGGCCTTTGTAGAGCTGCTCAACCGGCCGCCCCATAATGTCAAACACCTGAATGGTTACCGGCATAGGCTCTGGCAAGGTATATTCAATAATAACCTGGCCATTTCCATAAAGTGCCTTGTGTTGTATCGAAGGTACGTTGGTGTAGCTCGTTGAGGTAGGCAGACATACAAGCCCCAATTCCGGCAAGCGGGTAAATGACTGTCCCATGACCTGGTCGACTAACGCCGTGTCTATGCACAACCAGTCTTCCAGCACAGTGGCATAAATGCGCCGGAAATCAACCGAATACTGCAAATTGCCCACTACATCCACATTCTGCAAATTGGGCAAACCACCCACAAATCCGTTGCCATTGAGTCCGCTGCCAAACATCATGAGCGGCGCGGCAGCACCGTGGTCTGTTCCCTGTGAGGCATTTTGCTCGATGCGCCGGCCGAATTCCGAATGGGTCATGCACAATACGTCATTGTCTACTCCCCCTGCTGCGAGGTCGTCATAAAATGCTTTTACGTTTACCGCAAGGTAGTACATCAGGCTGGGGTGAACGTTGTTTTGCCCGGCATGGGTGTCAAACCCATCCACAGTGACCATATATAAACGAGTACCTAATCCGCCTTTTATCAACCTGGCTACTACCGCCAATTGCTCTGCAATGTCAATGCGAAGTGGGCTATTGTTGGGCGACTCGTAGGCGCCGTCGTTGGTCGAAGCACCATACGCATCCGCTATGGATTGGGCATAGCGGAAAGTGCTGTTGGCTATCGTACGCATGTATGTGAGCTGCTCGCCATAGTAACAGTCGGGCACATCCTGCGTATCGTATAGCATGCCCGTAACCGCTATTTCCGCCAATTGCTCGGGGTTGGCGGCTATCATGCTCATGTCTATTTCGTCGGGATTGGTAAACGTGATGCTGCCCCCGCCTCCGATTTGTATGGCCGGCGGTACATCGGGAGGATTGGTGGCAAATTCCGGGTATAAGTCGTTGAGCCAACGCCCCAACCACCCAGAATCGTCTACTATGTTGGAATCGCTGGCCGAAGCCCATATGTCCCCCGACCGAAAATGCGATAAGTTCTGATCAGGGTATCCTACGTTGTTGACCACTTTCATTCGGCCATCCTGCCACAGCGTTTGCAACGCCGCCATGGTGTTGGGCATGGCAAGTTCATTGCTGAGGTTGATCAATTGATTTTGCGGAATAGCTATGTTGGGCCGCATCGATTGGTACATGCCGTATTGATAAGCCGGAATAATGGTGTTTACACCGTCGTTGCCGCCTTTTAACCTGATCAGTACCAGTATTCGGTCCGTATTGGTATTGCTCAGGGCGTAACTCAGCGGCGAATGCGCCAGGGCGGTCACAGGTACCCTGCTTAGAAATAAAGACATGCCCCCGGCTATTCCGGCCGTTCTTATAAAATCGCGGCGGCTCCAACCACGGTGATGCTGCTCATGTGCTTCTTCTCCGTGCTCGAGTTTGCTACCGTGTATTTTAGATGTATCGTTGTTATGCTGATCACACATAAGTTTTCTTTTTTTTAAATGTTGGAATGGATTTCTTTCTGCAGGTTACATGAGCTGAAATTCGGGAAGCCTCGAAATATGCCGCAATAACAAAGCCACCTGTATATAGGCTATGTCCCAATCCAGGTTCCATCCAGCCGAATCGTAATAATTCTGCGGCACGTCCCATTTGAATACGGCAGTGGCCTGTTCGTAACTGGCAGGATTGTTAAATCCATTCGGAAGGTAGTAATCAACTATCTTTTGTGTGATATATGCAGGATCAATAGAGTCGTTGCTCAGCGTTTTGGCCAGGTTGACCAACGCCGCTTGTTGGGATTGGAATAAATAAAACACGTGATAATCCATGCCCTGCCAGCGAGCCGTGAGCGTACTTCCATTGATCCACGAGCGGTTACCTCCCCAACCCGATACATCAGGTGGGTTAAACAATTCCTGGCCGATGGTATAGACAAGATATGTCACAGATAACATGATGTCGTCACTGGGCACATACAGGCTGTTGTATCCGGAATCCTGGATAAAAGCAACCATCATATCCGTCGGACTTTTTACTATCGTACCTATGACTTGTTCATCGAAGAAATGTTCGCTTTTGAATAGCTGTCGGAGTACAGGCGCCAATTCCCAGTTATGAGCCTGGAAAGTCTGGGCTAACCCATCCACGATGTCTTGGTTTACTTCGTCTGGATGGATAAACTGGCGATATAATTTGGTGCAGATGTATTGTGCAACCTGTTCGGCCCGTTGCTCAAATAAGATGTCTATGACGTCGTCGTAACCCCAGTTTCCGGTTTGCCCGAATATGGTTTTCTGGCCGTTGTCATGCAGGAAGGGAATATAACTGATCGTACTGCAATAGGTGATATACCCGTTCCAACCAGTCAAAGCCCGGGCCGTTTCTTGTATGTCGGTCTGGGTATAACCGTTGCCCTGGCCTAAGGTAAATAGCTCGTAAAGTTCTCGCGCATAATTTTCATTGGGTTCCAAACTGGTATTCTGCACGCCGTTCAAAAATACCAGCATGGCAGGTGTTTTGCCCATTTCATATACCAGCGTTTTGAAATTGCCGAAAGCGTGCTGCTGTAATAAGGTGTGGTACTGATATAATTGCGAGGGGCAGGCGTAGGCCTCGTATTTGGTGACAAGGTGGTTTGACCAAAATAAGGTCATCTTTTCTCTTACGCCGTTGCTCAACATGGATCTAATCCAGCTTACCACCCATTCAATCAGTTGCTGTTGGGTCTGTTGTCCAAAATCAGTGTAATCGTTGATGTCCCAGTCGGCCCATACCGGCACTGGCGGCAAGGGGGTGTTGATGGCCTGGTCGATCAAAGTGTCAACCAGGGTTGCCGGCGTTTGACTCAACGCATTCTCTATCGTTTGCGGTGAAGCGCCAAAACCCAGGCGACGGTACAAGTGTAATACCTTTTTTTGATCCCACGGATTATTCACGTCGGGAACATAAGGCGCCAGCGTACCGGTAGCGCAATTCGTTACAAGCATAGAAGAGGGTTTAAAGTGAGAAAGCGAAATATGCACTTGTTTTGTAAAATAATAAGTTTTTGTGCCGGCGGGTGTTCACTTATGATTATTCCGAAAGATAGCGCAGTTGCAGCTAATATGATTAATTTTGGTCAAAAATTAATGCTATCATAACGTTCGATGATTCTAGTTCATTGTTTCCCCTATTATAAACCGCATTTATTTTTTCACCATGCAAAACCCAATTGTTTATGAAAGCGATTTTTACACTGTTTTTACTGACTTTTCTAAGTTTTGTAGCTAATGCCCAACTTGAGGTCAAAGGCACGGTAACCGATGCAGCCGGTGAACCGCTTATCGGCGTTAATGTTATTGAAAAAGGTACCAACCGCGGCACTATTACCGATCAAGACGGGGCGTATACCTTACGTGTAGCTTCCGAGGCGGCTATATTACAATTTAGCTATATCGGATTTACTTCCCAGGAGGTTCCTGTAAACGGCCGTGTAGAGTTAAATGTAGTTTTACAGGAAGGACTCACTATTTCAGGTGTAGAAGTGGTAGGCTCCCGAAGCTTGAATCGTAGTATTACGGAAACTCCTGTGGCCATAGACATTATTGACATCAGAGAAGTGACGAATACAGTAGGCCAACTCGATGTAAACCAATTGCTCCAATACGCTGCGCCTTCCTTTAATTCTAACCGCCAGTCAGGAGCTGATGGCGCCGACCACATTGATCCCGCTACGCTGCGCGGGCTAGGCCCCGATCAAACGCTTGTACTGTTGAATGGCAAACGTCGCCACCAGTCCTCCCTGATCAATATATTTGGCTCTCGTGGACGCGGCAATACCGGCACCGACCTCAACGCTATTCCCGTTTCCGCTATCGAAAGAATTGAAATTCTTCGCGACGGCGCCAGCGCACAATACGGCTCTGATGCCATTGCCGGCGTGATTAATATCGTACTCAAATCTAGCGTAAACGAATTTTCCGGTAGCCTGAATACAGGTATGTATTACGCTAAGGCTCCTTCTTCCCTGGATGTGCTCAATGAAGAGAGCTTCGACGGCCAAACCATCCAACTTAGCGGTAATTACGGCACATCAATTGGCGAAAGCGGCTTCGTAAACGTAACCCTCGATTATTTGTCGAAAGACAATACTAACCGCCCCGCCGACCCCTCGGTTTTTTCTATTTATCGCCGACAATTCGGAGAAGCAGCAGCCAATAATTTCGGTACTTTTTTTAACGCCCGCCTGCCTTTTAAAAACTCAAATACTTATTTCTATGCTTTCGGCGGCTATAATTACCGCTTCACCGATGCCTTTGCCTGGACCCGCGACCCCGACAGCGACAGAAATATCCCGGCTATTTATCCCAATGGCTTCGATCCCCATATCACTTCCCGCATCACCGATAGGTCTTTGTCGGCAGGACTTCGTTCAAAAATCAGGAATTGGGATGTCGATTTCAATAATACGGTCGGCACAAATCGCTTCCACTATATTATTGACAAAACACTAAACGCGTCTTTGCTCGAAAAATCACCCACCCGCTTTGATGCCGGTGGTCATGCTTTTAGCCAAAACACAACCGGCCTTCACTTTTCACAGTATTTCCCGCAAGCGCTTTCCGGCGTCAACGTGGCGTTCGGCTCCGAATACCGTCTCGATAATTACCAGATCTTCGCCGGTGAAGAGGGCTCTTATCGCAATTACGGCATAATTGACACAGTAATCGACGGTCGTCTCACTACTTTTGATGTGCTGGGTCGCGCTGCAGGCTCCCAAGGTTTTCCCGGCTTTCAGCCCGATAACGAACTCAACGAGTTTCGCTCTAACCTGGCGGCTTATTTCGATAGCGAATTCGATTTTACATCCTCATTTATGATCGCCGCCGCTATCAGGTTTGAACACTACAGCGATTTCGGTAATACGCTTAATGCAAAATTGGCCTCACGCCTCAAAATCAATGAAGCTATCTCGCTGAGAGGTTCCGTCAGCACAGGCTTCCGCGCGCCTTCATTGGCACAGATCTATTACAATACGACATTTACGGATTTTGTATCAGGCGTGCCCATCGACAAAATTATTGCCAAAAATAATAGCCCCATTACCAGGGCATTGGGCATCCCCGAGTTGAAAGAGGAAAAAGCCCTTAATGCAAGTTTAGGCATCACTGCCCGCTTTGGCAGCTTTACCGCCACCATCGACGGATATTATGTCGATATTAAAGACCGCATCGTTCTAACCGGCGCCTTCGAGGATACCGACCCCGAAATTGGCGACGAATTACAAGCCCTCAATGTAGGCGCAGCTCAATTTTTTACCAATGCTATTGATACCCGTACTACCGGCGTCGACGCTATACTTACCTACACGCATTCACTAGGCAATGCCGGCCGGCTGCGCTTGGCTTTTGCCGGCAATTTTAATAAAATGGAACTCGGCGATGTGCATACGAACGATAAGCTAAAAGGAAAAGAGGATATCTATTTTGGAAATAGGGAAAAGTTGTTCCTCCTGGCTTCCGCTCCCGAAAGCAAGTTGAGCCTTGTGGCCGATTACAGGCAAA
The DNA here is from genome assembly GCA_016787505.1 of Saprospiraceae bacterium. Taxonomy (GTDB): domain Bacteria; phylum Bacteroidota; class Bacteroidia; order Chitinophagales; family Saprospiraceae; genus JABWBR01. The sequence goes on from JAEUUQ010000409.1 coordinate 7,226, forward strand.
ACCGCTTGGGCGTCAACCTTCGCTTTACGCGTTTTGGAGAAATTTCTTTGGAAGATTTTATCGGTACTATCGACGTATATGAAGCCAGAATAGTGACCGACCTGGCGCTGAGCTATCAGGTTACCCCTAATATTATGCTCAATATCGGCTCCGCCAATTTATTGAATGTGTATCCTACACAGCAGGATACCGAAACAGAAACCGGCGGGCTCTGGGATGCTGTTCAAATGGGTAGCAATGGAGCATTTTATTTCGCTAAACTAGGTTTTAGATTCTAATGTCTCTATTAGTACAGGCTGCCCAAATGCGATAGGCAGCCTGTACTATTTTAATCAGTTTTATGCCAAAAACGATCAGTTTTCGCAGCGGTTTGTCAAGTGTACTATTTTGGTCGGTGATTTCCGCCGCTTTTATCGGCCCGGGCACGGTGACAACTACTGCCAAAGCAGGTTCTACTTATGGGCTAACCCTACTCTGGGCGCTTACTTTTTCTATTGTGGCTACTATTCTACTACAAGAAGCCGCTGCGCGCATCACTTTGGCTTCGGGAAAAAGCCTGGGAGAGATTATTGCACTCAAATATCCAGGCGCCTCACAGCGCTATTTGCGGATTATGTTGTTTATCGCGGTGGCCTTCGGTTGTGCCGCCTATCAGGCAGGCAATATTTTGGGCGCAGTGGCGGGCTTGCATTTATTGTCCGGCTTTTCAAATACCTGGCTAACCTTGGCAGTAGGCGCCCTCAGCTTTTCTTTGTTGTGGGCGGGCAATTTTCAACAGATCGCCCGCATTCTGGGGGTGGTGGTGTTTCTTATGGGCGCTGCGTTTTTTGCCGTAGCCCTTTTTGCCAACCCTGCCTGGTGGGAATGGAAAGGACTTATAGTGCCCAGTATTCCACAGGGAGCCGGGTTATTGACTATTGGGCTTATTGGCACTACCATTGTACCCTA
>JAEUUQ010000410.1 GCA_016787505.1 Saprospiraceae bacterium
GATGTTAATGCGGTAATGAATGGCATGACGTATGAATGAAACCAATTCCAAACTCCGCTATCTATCTTATGGGGTCATTATCTATATGCTGATCGCCTTCTCCTGGTGGTCGGTTTTGCTTTTTATTAAAAATACGGATGCCTTTCAGGCCAAGCGCGACTTAATGAAATTGGGCATGATCGCCGAAGGGGTGATCAAATCTGACGAAGAATTTTACCGCTCGGAGCGCTATCTGACCCTCGAAAAACAATACGAACAACAAGAATGGATGATCCTGGGCGAAGCCGCCGTGTTCGTGCTCAGCCTCGTGATCGGCGTGTGGCTCATCAACCGCGGTTATCACAAGGAAATGGTCACGGCCAGACAACGCCGCAATTTCCTGCTATCGATCACCCACGAACTCAAATCGCCGCTGGCATCCATCAGGCTGGTGCTCGAAACCCTGCTAAAAAGAGAACTCTCCCGCGAGCAAACTGCGAAATTTGTGCAAAACGGCCTGCACGACACCGAGCGCCTGACCACGCTGGTTAACGACCTGCTCCTCTCCGCCAAACTCGAAACCGCCTATCAACCCCAATACGAACCCCTCGACCTGGCCGATCTGTTTCGCGATCTGGTGCAAAAAATGAGCGATACTTACCCCCAAGCCGTTTTTTCTTTTGAATCACACCCCGACCTGCCTCCTATTTTGGCCGACAGAGTCGGTTTGAACTCTGTGGGCATTAATTTGTTGGAAAATGCAGTAAAATACGGCCCCGCAAAACCCCGGATAAATGTCAGCCTGTCAACCGTAAATAACCGGCTGCAAATAGATATCGCCGATAATGGAACCGGCATTCCCGATAGCGAAAAGAAAAAAATATTCGCCAAGTTTTACCGCTTGGGCAATGAAGACACCCGCCAAACCAAAGGCACCGGCCTGGGTTTGTTTATTGTATCCCAAATTATCAAAACACATCGGGGGAATATCGTAGTTTTGGACAATCAGCCCAGCGGAAGTATCTTTCGCATCAAATTGCCACTTGAAAACCCCGAAGCCTAATGCTTTTTATGGTTCTGCTCAATTGATAATATCTATAGGTTTTTTGTTTCAAGGTGCGGGCGAGCCGGCAAATTTAGCGGAGCAATTAAATTTCTGGGCTGGCTTGAGCCAGTGGCTCAAAAAGCGCCGGCCAAAAGCCTTTTTGGTTACTTTTTTGGCGATGAAAAAAGTAACATAAATACAGGGGAGGTTCCTGCAATAAATTCAAATGCATAAAACAGTATTATTATTATGTTGCGCATTTTATTGGTAGAAGACGAAGAACACATCAGAGAAGTCGTCAAACTCAATCTCGAACTGGAACACTACGAAGTGGTAGCTACCGGTAATGGCCGCGAAGCCCTCAAATGGACCGACGAGCAGCACTTCGACCTGCTCATCCTCGACGTGATGCTGCCCGAGGTAGACGGCTTTCAGATCTGCGAACAAGTACGGCTGAGCAACCGCGAGGTGCCCATTATCTTCGTCACGGCCAAAGATACCGCCCTGGATCGCATTGCCGGCCTTCGCCGCGGCGCCGACGACTACCTCACCAAACCTTTCAACCTCGAAGAATTGCTGCTGCGCGTACAACGCCTCATACAACGCACCAGCAAATCGCCTGAAAATACGCCCGATATCTTTGAATTCGACGGCCACCATGTCAATTTCGCCACCTTTGAAGCCAAAGGCAACGGCGGCGTCTTTACGCTTACCAAAAAAGAAGCCATGCTGCTCAAGCTGCTTTTTGACCGCAAAAACGAGGTGGTCTCCCGACAGCAAATCCTCCAATCCGTCTGGGGTTACGACGTGTACCCCTCCACCCGCACTATCGATAATTTTATCCTTTCCTTTCGAAAATATTTTGAAAAAGACCCCAAAAACCCCGTTCGCTTCCTGTCTATCCGCGGCGTAGGGTATAAGTTTGTGGGATAAAGCGCCTAATTTTTGTGCTCAATAGCCAATATGCCGCCGGTTTCCGTCAGCAATACGATATTGTCAAGGATGACAGCGGCAGCTTTGCCCTCTAAAGAACGCTGGGCAGCAGCGGGCACTTCGGCGCTCGTATTATAAGGCACTACATGGGCAAAAAACTGCCCGCCGTCGCGATACCGCACACTGGCTACGGCAAACGTATGCTGGCTGCTGGGTAGGTGTATGACCTGTGTGCCCCGGAAATTCTGGCGATACCACAAATATTCTCCGCCGCTGCTGAAAATGTATAGGTTATCAGTTTCAGGCCCTGGGAACATGCCTGAAAAAACGCCGTTATCAATCCTGATCCTGTTGCCGTTTTGAGGGTTTATGGCCGCAATATCTATGGAGTAATCCGTGCCAAAGCAGGGATTATCATGGGTCAGGGTAGGAAACCGGGTCCGAAACCAGGTCACAACTTTGTCGTCATGGGTGATGCCGGCGCCGGCAAGCGGGTACCCTACCCCCTCAATAGGGCCGTTAGGAATAAGGAAAGTAGTGTCTAATGTAGCGGTATCCAAGGCAAAGAGATGCTGCCAATCGCTGGAAGCCGCCGAAAAATTACCTTCACCTCGTAAAAATGCTCTGGTGAGCGCTTCTTCTTCTTCAAAAGAATCGGCCTGGTCGAGCACATCGTCAAAAACATCTTCCGACCCTACGGCAGGAATCTGGCAAGTAGTTACCCACAATTTATTTTGAAAAACGACCGGGTGAGTCATTCGAAAACTTTGGCCTGTGACGCTATTTTCAACCAAAAGATCGCCACTGGAAACATCAAGCGCATAAATGGTCATATTTTCCGAGGGCACAAAAAGTCTTTCAGAAGTTGAAGCCAATTGCCCTTGTACAGGCGCAGGCAGATGCACCGTCCATATAACAGTGCCCGTTTGCCAGTTGATACAATACACTGTACCGCCATGGTCGGCCAAAAAGACCCTGCCGGCAAGCAACAAGGGGGCCGTCGTAATGCTGCGATCGGCGGTAAACGTCCATTGAGGTTGGCCCGTCGAAGCATCGAGGGCTACCGCATCGCCAAACACGTCGACAAACAACACCCGCAGGGCATCGGCGCAAGCGGTAGTAATAACGGCGTCGCCCATGTTGTACGACCACAACGTAGCGCCATCAGTAGCTGCTATTGCATATGCATAACCTTGCATGTCTCCGATATATATCCGCCCTGACGCCGCAACGGGCTGGACGCCCTTGGCCAAGGTGACGGTATATGCCTCGGGGACGGGGAAAGAATACCCATCGCTCGTTTCCAGGTTATCAGGCCAGGCGGCGTTAACGGCATTATTGCGCAGGGTTAACTCCGGCCCCAACCAAAACCATCTTGCGCGAAAAGGAGGCGCCACCGATGCAGTTGTACGCCCTGTACGAGCAGGGTCGCGTTGCCATTGAGGCCAGTCGGATAAGGGTTGAGCCACTGATAGCACAGCCGTCAACAAACATAATGCTGTTGCACTAAGATATTTCATTGCACAATGATTATTCGATTTTCAATGATCCGGGCCGCTTTATGATAGGTAGAAAGCGTATAAGCCCCTTTCGGCCACCCTGCCAACATAATTTGACGGGTTGCCGGCAAGGTCGGTTCTACATTGGCACTCATCAGTTTGCCCTGCTGATCCGTGATTTGCCAATACACCGGGCCTCCGGCCGGCGATACCCATTCTATCGCAACCGAGGTTGATGCGGGGTTGGGCGCCAATCGGATGTCTATCACCGGCTTTTTTATGTGATGACTGCCGGTACTTTGGCCTATGACTATATCGGGGAAGGGCGTATCTCGCACATCTATCCAAACTTCTGACGTGCTGTGCGCCTCTATGGTTTGCGCCAATGCTTCCAACCAGTAACAATCGCCAATGCCGGTAGGACTACTTCGCATATATCGCCGTAATTGCGAAGCAGGCGTATCAAGTATCCAGTTTTCAACAGGATGATACATGCCAAATGCTTCCGAAGGCACGCCTATACTTTCATCGCCCGTCCATCTCGGAAAATAGGGCGCTTGCATCATCCACCACAAGGGCAGCAGGTTTTTGCCGTATTGATGCATACTGTCTACTTGCTGATAACAGGAATCGCGCAGAAAACGGGCTACTTCAGGCCCCATGTTAAGAAAAATAAACCCCCGGTATATCCAGCCGTCTTTACGGGATTCGTACATAGGGCTTCCCGGCGAACGATTATATGGCGCATCCCAACCCAAAAAACCGTCGCGTGCAAAAGCGTGCTTGTTTTCAATGTCCAAACCTTCCTGTAATTCAACCTCAAGGCGTTGTATGGCGAAATCGCGTTGGATATCATCTCCCATGTATGCTGCAAGGCGGGCCATCGCCAGGTGACCGCATATATCGCCGTATAATTTGGCCCTGTTGTGTTGAAGCTGGTAAAATGACTTGGCCTGATTGTAATACAAAGGGATTAAATCGGTCTGCCCACTGCGGTAACAAAACAGCCAAAACCCATAAAGCGTATGTAAACGAGGCCTGAAGTCGCCAAAATTTGAATCTACTCCCCATATATCCGCTGCATTGTACCATTCCCGGCGCGCCCCCTCGTCGCGGGGCATAGTAAACTGAGGCGACCAGGGAGCATAATTGGTAGCGGCCAATTCATTTTCCACGTAGTTCAATACCTCCTGCTGTTGCTCCACGGTTAAATACGGCCAGGCCCATGCCAATGTAATTAATATTCGCCCGGGCTCCTGGTAGAGGAAATAATGCTCCCAATACAAATCACCGTACATCAACCGAATAGGCGCAAGATGCCCGGCATTGAGCACCATATCTATTTCGTTTCGCAATATCTCTATCAGATCATCGGCTTGCCTGATTGTGTCAGGCGCCGGAAAATGCCAGGCATAAGCGGATGCAAGCGACGTCTGTGCCTGCAAATGACAATGCCAGGTTAACAAGCTCCATAACAAGCTGAAACAAATTGCTGCGCAACGGCTATTCATGATGATTTGGTTAAAAAAATCAACGACCCCAATGCTACATCCATTGCAATATTAATGAAATACAAGGGTTCATCAGAACATTTTTCAGCATATTTATAGCTCACGCCTCCACTTTTTGAGCTTGGCCCTAACCCGGAACAGTTATGCTCATAGCTTGACGGCCTGCGGTATAAACATTTGTTTTCTTGCATCTTTTTTATCCTGTAACATAAAATCTGCCTGCACCCTTGGCAATCGTTTGCTTAACTGGTAATAGCTCGTTAACTTTGCACCGCTTTTTAAAAAGAACATCAACATAGTTATATGGGACGCGCATTTGAATATCGCAAGGAACGCAAATTCAAACGTTGGGCGAATATGTCCAAAGTGTTTACCCGCATCGGACGGGAAATTGCCATGGCCGTCAAAGAAGGCGGCGTGGACCCCAATTACAACTCCCGCCTGCGCATGGTTATTCAAAACGCCAAAGCGGCCAATATGCCCAAGGCTAACGTGGAAAGCGCTATCAAAAAAGCGTCTTCAAAGGATGCCGAGAACTACGACGAAATTGTATACGAAGGCTATGCGCCCCACGGCATCGCCGTCATGGTAGAAACGGCTACCAATAATACCAACCGTACGGTATCCAATATCCGCGCTATTTTTTCCAAATGCGGCGGCTCGCTCGGCATTTCGGGTTCGGTGAAAAATATTTTTTCCCGAAAGGGTATTTTCAAAGTAAAAACAGAAGGCCTCGACCTCGAAATGCTCGAATTGGAACTCATCGACCACGGCCTGGAGCAAATGCAGGCCGAAGACGAACACGTGGTGCTCCAAACCCAGTTTGAAGACTACGGCGCTATGCAAAAAGCGCTCGAAGAACGCCATATCGAAGTGGATAGCGCCGAATTGGTGCGTCTACCCACGTTTTTTAAATCGCTCAACGAACACGAAGTGGAAGACGTGATCAAATTGATCGAAAAACTGGAAGAAGACGACGATGTGGTCAATGTGTTTCACAATATGGATATGAGTGAATAGCCGATCAGTTGTGGGTTGTGAGTTGTCGGTTGTCGGTTCATTTTAACCGTATACAAACCAACCCACAACCCACAACCCACAACCGAATTACAAATGCCACAACTCTCCCCATCCGATCAGGCGGTTATCGCCAAAGTGCAAGCCGCCTTCGAGGGCCGGTTCGCCGGCAATCCCCAATGGGTGCGAGCCTGCGGCCGTATCAACATCATCGGCGAACACACCGACTACAACGACGGCTTCGTATTGCCCGCCGCTATTGATAAATATCTCTTTTTCGCTATAGCCGAAAACGGTACGAATGAATGCCGCTTCCTGGCCTGCGATATCGACGAGGAATATTCCGCCGGACTTGATGAATTGACGCCCGGCCCCAAACTCTGGGCCAACTACCTTATGGGTATCATCAAGCAATTTTTGCAAGACGGGAAAGTGGTAAGGGGTTTCGACTGTGCCTTCGGCGGCAATCTGCCCATCGGCTCGGGTATGAGCTCGAGCGCCGCCCTCGAATGCGGATTGGCCTGGAGCCTGAACGCATTGTTTGGCGCCGGCTACAGTCGCGAACATCTCGCACAGCTGGCCCAGCGTTCGTCGCATACCTTTGTGGGTATTCCCTGCGGTATCATGGATCAGTTTGCCAGCCTGATGGGCAAAGAAAACCAACTCATCCTGCTCGACTGCCGCTCGCTCGATTATGCCTATATTCCTTTTGATACCGGCAATTACCGGGTTGTGTTGCTCAATTCCAAAGTGCACCACGAATTGGCCTCGTCGGCTTACTCAACCCGGGTAAAGGAATGCCGCGAGGCCGCCGCTATCGCCGGCGTAAAAAGCCTGCGCGACCTGAACCCCGAACAACTCGAGGTTTTTCGCCACCATATGTCCCCTACCGTATACAACCGCGCCGGCTACGTAGTGGCCGAAAACAACCGCGTGATGGCAGCCTGTGCCGCCCTGCGCAACGGCGACATAATGGAACTGGGCCGCCTGATGTTTGAAACCCACGACGGACTGCGCTATCTCTACGAAGTGAGCTGCCCCGAAATAGACCTGCTCGTCGATTTCGCCAAAAACTTCGAGGGCGTCATCGGCGCCCGCGTGATGGGCGGCGGCTTTGGCGGCTGTACGATCAACCTGGTTCACAAAGATATTACCCAGGATTTCATCGACCGCGCTACGTACCATTACCTCCAGCATACCGGCATTCGCGCCGAAGCTTATTTCACTACCAGCGTGGACGGCACGGAACTTTTGGCCAAAAAATAGTGTTCTCTAAACTTGTCTATAAAGTAAAAACCCCTATATTTGCAACGCTTTTGAAAGAAGGGGGTCAAACACCTTCTTTTGATCCCGTAGCTCAGCCGGTAGAGCACTTGACTTTTAATCAAGGAGTCATGGGTTCGAATCCCATCGGGATCACTAAAGCCGCTTCATTCACGTGAGGCGGCTTTTTTTATTTGTAATAATATCAATTTTTTATATATTTACCCGCTGCCTCACTCGTTTCCTCCCCCCTTGTGCAGCTTTTCGCTGGAGTCTCTCCATTTTTTCATCCAAAAAACAACTAAACCCATATGAAAAAATTGCTTACCTCCATTGGGATTATCACAGTAGCATGCGCGCTGTTATTGCCGGTTTATTTACAGGCACAGACTTATGTCATCAACGGCAGCGCCGTAGATCAAGGCAACGACTGCTTTTTACTCACACCGGCATTGACCAACCAGGCGGGTTCGGTATGGTCGCAAAACAAGATCGACCTTAGCTTTGACTTCGAAATTCAGGCTACGCTGTTCTTGGGCGCCAATGACGGCGGCGCCGACGGCATCGCCTTTGTATTGCAACCACTGTGTACCGGCCTTGGCAGTTCGGGTGGCGGCCTGGGCTACCAGGGCATCAATCCCTCGTTAGCCGTGGAATACGATACCTGGTTTAACAGTGAAAACAACGACCTTTCTCAAGACCATATGTCTATTCAGCAAAACGGCTCTACGGTGCACTTACCCGCCTTTATGCTGGCTGGACTGGCGCTGCTCCCCAATATTGAAAACAACGCCGACCATACTACGGTGATCCAGTGGGACGCCGCCCTGCAGTCGCTTTCTGTAGTTTTTGACGGCAATCCGGTATTGCTATATAACGGCGATATAGTTGCCGATATTTTTGGCGGCAACCCGCAGGTTTTCTGGGGATTTACCGCCGCTACCGGCGCGGCCGTTAACAACCAGCGCGTGTGTATCAACAGCGTCACATCCACCGAATCGATACCTTACGTAGTTACCGACGCCTCCTGTCCCAACGCCTCCGACGGCGCTATCGACTTTTCAGCAGGCCCCGGCTTTACTTTTTTGTGGAATACGGGCGCCACCACCGAAGACCTCAACGGCGTGCCCGCCGGCACGTATACGCTGTCGGTGATCGATGCCGGCGGCTGCGCCAGCGATTATTCCATCGAAGTAGGTTTTGTGCCCGACGTAACGCCGCCCGAGGCTCGTTGCCGCGATTTCGCCGTGCTGCTGGATGATACAGGCGCCGCCACCATCACCACAGCCGATGTCGACGACGGTTCTTCAGATGATTGTATTACGGTTTCTCTGGATCTGGATCTTACTGCATTCGACTGCGCTGATATCGGCGCCCAAACAGCAACCCTTACCGTAACCGACGGCAGCGGCAATACGGCTAGTTGTGCTTCTGTAGTGAATGTTAAAGACGAACTGGCCCCTACCGTCTCCTGCCCCGACCTAATTACCGTCTGCGGCGCCGATATTCACCCCGATCAAACGGGCTCGGCGACGGCCACAGATAATTGCAGTGTAGCAACTATCGAGTATTTCGATAGCGCAAACAATCTCACTTGCGCCGACGAACTCACGCTGGTGCGCACCTGGCAGGCCACCGATGGAGCCGGCAATATAGCCTCCTGCTTCCAACTGATCAACCTGGTAAAAGACATCGAAGGCCCCGAATGCCTGAATTGCCCCGGCGATCTCACGCTGGCCTGCGACGAATCTATACCCGACCTGCCGCTGCTTGAGGTGGCCGATAACTGCGACCCCAACCCCGCAATCGCGCTGATCAGCACCACTACCCAGACCGGCAACGGATCATGCACCGATTTTTCTTATACTATTTCCCGCGCGGTTATCGTAACCGACCGCTGCGGCAATACCAGGTCTTATCCCCAAACGATTACAGTCAAAGACGAAACAGGGCCTGATATAACCTGTCCGCCGGCAGCCGATATCTCCTGCGGAGGCGATATCTCACCGGCGGCAACGGGGGATCCTTATGTACTCGATGCTTGCAATTCATTTATTAGTGTGGTTTACAGCGATGTAGTCACCGGCGGCGATTGCAACTTTGCGTGCGATATTGTGCGCACCTGGACTGCGGGCGATGCCTGCGGCAATACGAGTACCTGCGAACAGGTGATTACCAGCTCAACCCTGGATTTGTTCGAAACAGCCCTTTCTATGGACGTCAACGGCGACGGCATAGCCGACGGGCTTGTGATGGGCGGCTGGCAGCACTCGCTCACCCTGGGCGCCGATGTAGCGCAATGCATACCGCATTGGATACCCGCTACAGGCCTGACGCCGACTTCGCTGGTGCGCGCACGTGTCACCGCCACTCCCGACTGCGGCATCGGCCCCAATCCGCTCGATCCCGAAGGGCACATGGTCAACCCCCTGCTTAGCGAAGGCATTCTGCTGAGCATCAAGTTGCGCCTCGACCCCGCTTATGGCAATACGCTGTTGTCGGAAGTAGGTTGTAATATACACCCCGTTTTGTACCAATACATGGCCCCCTTTTATACCGTTACCGACCTGTTGAAGCTCACCAATCTGGGATTGGGTAACATCATCGGTCCGCCCCACTTGCCCCATCTGCTCAATTTGCTGAGCTGTGTCAATGGTAGCTACCAGCTTTGTGAGCCGGGTCAAAATGCCGTGTTGCCTTTTGCCGGGTCTTTGCCCACTCAAACGGAAGGGATACTAAGTCCAAAATTGGAGGTATATCCCAACCCCGCAAGTACAACCCTCTTTGTCGATCTGTCACCCTGGCAAAGCGCCACGCTATCGGTGCAATTGATGGATGCCCGCGGCGGAGTATTGCAAACACTACCCGCTAATGACCAATCGCTGCTGGAATTAGATTTACAAAATTATCCGGCCGGGTTGTATTTGATCAGGTTGAATGATGGGGGGAGAATGGTGGAGACGGTGAGAGTGGTGGTGAGGTAGGGTGTAATGTCGTCAACTTGAGCTGATTAATTCACCACAGAGTTAAACGGAGTGCACACAGAGTGACACAGAGCGAGATTTAGACTCTGTGTCACTCCGTTTTACTCCGTTTAACTCTGTGGTAAAAAAAATATCGCTTTAGTTTTTCTTTATGCTGACAACATTAAAGGTAGGGTGGCTCAATTAGCGCGTTGGTACCTCCGCAAGGCCTTATGCCCCCCCTTGAGGTCAATTATCCGCTCAAACCCCATTTTGCGGAGCTTTTTGGCGGCGTAGGGACTGCGGTGGGCAGTTTCACAATAGATAAAAACGGGTTGGTTGCGTGCAAAGCCCTCCATCTTTTTGCCAAAAGCAAAGCTGAGATAGCTGGCATTTACAGCTTTGTCGATATGATTTTTGCGGTACTCCATGCCCGTGCGCACATCGATAATGAGCGCATCAGGCGCCTGCGACAACCTGTCGAGGTATTCGGCAGGAGGCAGTTGCTCTACGTTATCCTCCTTGTAAATGCCCGAAGCACAAGAGGATAGGGATAGTGCCAGGATGAAATAAACAGATGATTTCATAGTAATTACCCGGTTTAGGACTTTGCGACTTTGCGACTTTACGACTTTACGAACAGGGAAACATCACGTATCTTTATACGTTCATTATAACAGTCGTACAGTCGTACAGTCGTACAGTCGTACAGTCGTACAGTCGTACAGTCGTACAGTCGTACAGTCGTACAGTCGCACAGTCGCCCTACACCGCCTTTCCGCCTCTCAGCTGCAAAACCCTCCCCGTCTTCGCCGCCAGCTCCATATTGTGGGTCACCAGCACCAGCGTAGTGCCGTTTTCCTTATTGAGATCAAAAAGCAATTTTTCCACCAGATGGCTCGTATCCTCATCGAGGTTGCCGGTGGGTTCGTCGGCAAACAGGATTTTGGGTTGGTTGGCAAAAGCGCGGGCCAGGGCCACGCGTTGTTGCTCGCCGCCGGAGAGTTGCACGGGGTAGTGATCGGCCCGGTCGGCGAGGCCTACGCGTTCCAGCAGGGCGGTAGCACGTGCCTGGGCGCCGTGTTCGCCGCGGAGTTCAAGCGGTACCATCACATTTTCGAGGGCCGTCAGCGTAGGAATAAGCTGGAAATTTTGGAAAACAAAGCCCACGTGTTCGTTGCGTACGGCGGCTCGTTGGTCTTCATTCAGGTTCTCCAGGTTAATGCCGTTGAGCACCACGCTGCCCGAAGAGGCACGGTCGAGGCCGGCGCAAAGGCCCAGCAAAGTTGTTTTGCCGCTGCCCGAAGGGCCTACGATGGCGAACGCGTCGCCGGCATTCAGCGCAAAGCTGACTTCGTGTAAAACGGTGAGCTCGCGGCCCCCGCTGGGAAATGTCTTGGTGAGGTTGTTTACCTCCAGCATGATCGATGGTTTTTCATGTAAAGGCGCAAACAGGGCAAAAAGTTGTGGAAATGGGCAAAAAAACTGAGGGAGGCGACTTGGCGAGGGGGGAGGGGGCGGTTGTGGGTTGTGGGTTGTCGGTTGCCCGTCGTATATTGCAGTTATAAAATAACCACACATGCGCATTTATACATTGCTCGCTTTATTAGGATTATTAACCGCTTGCGGCATTAATCCATCTTCCACCACGGAGGAAGGGCACCCGCTGTCGGCATATTTTTACGCAAGTGAATTTAATCCAACCGACACGCTTGTATTTTATGCGGAGCAGCAGGAATTTGAAAACAATACACGTATCAAGCCATTGCCGGATACGGTATTGGCCAAATATGTAAGTCCGGAAATCATGGCGCGCTTAAACTTCACAGGCAGCGGCGAATACTTTTCGGCTTATCAATTTTCATTAGACTCGCATACGATAGCTTGCGTAATACTGACCAGAGATAATTGGTTTAGAATGGAGTCTTTGCTGCTTTTTAATAAAAAAAATAAAAAGTATGACCGCCTTATGCCTGTAGCCCAATTGTATGGAGGTGAATCGGGCCAGATATATACCCATGGCTGGTTGTATAAACAAGACATGGCAATTTACCTTTTTAGCAAAGAGATAACGCACTCGATAATTATGCCGACGGAGGAAAACGAAGAACCGGTAGAAAAAGACGATGAAACAAATTCACTAAAAAGATGGCGCAATGATAATTTTGAATCCATTGCCCTGCGGTGAACGGTAAACGTTCACCCTACGTGGCCGTCACCCTGTCACCCTGTCACCCTGTCACCTAAAATAAACATTATTACAAAAAACAATATAATCCTTAATCGCCGACTGTGCGGATGGTATCAATTTCAGAATATACCTGCGTTGGCGGGGAGGTAACGTAGCGGTTTGCAGCGAATCGCGCAATTCGCCGTTGAGAAATCTCAGGGTATGCATTTGTTTTTGCACGGCAAGTCGCAAGCGCTGTGGGGCGGGATGTTTCAGCGTATTTTGGGCATTTTGGTAATACGCCGGCGCCTGCTCCAAATTTTCGGCGATCAGCTTCCAACGCGCCTCGTCGGTTAAAGTATCATTGGTCAACACGCGCTTGACAATTCCGCCGAGGTTATAGGCGACGGGGTCGTCGCGGTGTTCGCGGAGTTTTTTCAGGGCGCCCTGCAGAGAGTTGTGCGTTTGTTTCCAGAGCTTGCGTTGGTTGGCATTGAGCCGGCTGGTATCCAACGCGATCAGTTCGTTTTCATACTGTTCAAGTTGGTCGAGCCGGGCTACGAGCGTATCGGGTGGCATAACAAGCAGCTTGTCAGCCGCAATATTTGATTCGGCAATCCGCCGTTCGGCTTCCCGCTGCAACTGCGCCAGGTCGGCTTCCCTTCCACAGCACAAGCACAGGGCCAGACACCACAACATAGCAGCCTTGCGCATCATTACTCGTTGATCTTTTTCCCGCTTTTATCGATATAAAACCATTCGCTGCTCTCCATCACGCTCATTTCGCCATCGGGAACCAGGGTGCAATTGAGGGCTACCCTGGCCCTGCCGTTTTCAAACGGCTCGGCGCAGGCAAATTGGGGCGCTATGACGATCTTGCCCTGCTCGTCGGCATAGCCGATTTTTCCGTCTTTTTTGATGCGAAATAGTCCATCGGAGAAATAATCCGGGCCGTTGTCGTACCAGTAAATCTCGAAGAGTTCCTTGCCCGTTTTGTCGATGGCCACGCAGCCGCCTTCGGGTTTGATTACCGCGGCGAAATGCCGCAAGGTATCGGTAAAACAAAATTGGTATTTGCCCACCGGAACGACGGGTTTTCCTGCCGCATCGACATAGCCGCATCGCCCCTCGCCATCTTCTGTTTTCAACAAATAAGCAGGTTCGGCGGGTTGACAGCCGATGAACAAGAGTACGAGAATGATAAACGGGTTTTTCATGTTTTGTTGTAGGTTGTGGGTTGTCGGTTGTGGGTTGTCGGTTATCGGTTATCGGTTCAAGATGCTGATTATAAATAACTTGCAATAAATAGTCGTACAGTCGTATAGTCGTATAGTCGTACAGTCGTACAGTCGTATAGTCGTACAGTCGTACAGTCGTACAGTCGTCATACAGTCACGTGGTGCGGCTCCTCGCTCGCCTCCGGCAAGGACAACGCAATGGCTCGCACGGTGTCGGGGGTGATCATGGAAAAAGGACTTGGGTTCTGGTGGTAAGGTAGGGAGAAAATGTGATTTTAGATTATTTTACTTTTTGACAAAAAAAATATTGTCAAAAGTTTAACAACGCTAATTTTGTCATCGTATACTAGCAAAAAAAGGCTGAGCCTATACTGCGAATGTGGTGGAAGAAAAATGCCTGATTTATTTAACTAACGGCTATCATGACAACGACTACAGATAAAACCCGAATTGCTGCTATTTACAATCCTCAAAATCAGACCAAGACTCAGCTAATCGAGAGTTTTGTGGTGCGGCAAAAACTGTTCCATAAACTGTTCAAATCCATCAAAGAGGCTAAAATGGAGGTGCCGGAGCAGCATTATCTAATACAAGGCAGGCGTGGCATGGGCAAAACAACCTTATTGTTGCGAATAGCCTACGAAATAGAAAACGACCCGGTCCTCAATAGTTGGCTTATACCGGTAATTTTCAATGAAGAAGAATACGGCATCCGGCGTTTGTTCAAACTCTGGGAGCGTATTATGGAATTATTGGAGCAACGAAATCCGGAATTTAATTTTGAACAAGCCGAACGCTTAAAGCTCTCCAAGCAATCCGAAGACGACAATACGTATGAACGTGCCTTGTTTGAACACCTATCTGCCGAACTTAATCGAACGAGCAAAAAAATCATCCTTTTTATCGACAACTTTGGCGAAATGGCCCGCAAGCTCAGCGACGAAGAAGCCCACCGCCTGCGCAAAATACTACAGACCTCTCCAGATATCCGCATTATTGCCGCTTCGGCGGTAGTGCTGGAATCTTTCTACCGTTACGACCACCCTTTTTACGAATTTTTCAGGGTAGAAGAACTCAAAGGGCTGGATAAAAAGGAAACCCGCGATTTGCTGCTTAGCCTTTCCGAACACTACAAAAAAGAAACCGTAGCTCACATCGTAGAGCAATTCCCAGGCAGAATAGAAGCGCTTCGCCGTATAACCGGCGGCGTAATCCGAACCATCGTGCTGCTTTTTGAAATTTTTGCCGACGACGACGACGGCAGCGCTTTCAATGACCTGGAACTCATCCTCGACCGCGTTACTCCCCTCTACAAGCACCGCATGGACGACCTCAGCGACCAGCAACAAGCTATTGTGGAGGCCATAGCCCTCAATTGGGATGCGCTAAGCGTAAAAGAAATCGCCGAACAAACCCGGCTGGAAAGCAAAATCATCTCCGCACAACTGCAAAACCTGGAAAAAAACGGCATCGTGCTCAAAGTCTATACCAAAACAAAAAACCACTACTACATCATAGCAGAGCGCTTTTTCAATATCTGGTTTCTCATGCGCAATGGCCGCCGCAATGACGAAAAACGCGTGCGTTGGTTGGTGCAATTTTTGGAGGAATGGTGTGATGAGAAGTTAATTGAAAATCGTCCAAAAAAATATGAAATAAGCTCAACACCCAGCAATACAGCTCAGGAACCCCAATTATTAACAATTGCAGCAAATCAACTCCCCGAAAGCAAAACCCAAGCCCTCTCCTTTATGACAAATGCCGAGTTTCTTGACAAAGAACCAGAGCATACATCAACCTACCTTATACTCATGCTGGCAAAAGGAGAAAAACAATGGCTCTTCGATCTTTTTAACAGCCCGGAAGGAGAGTCAGTACAACTAAAAGACCGTTTCAAACCCATATACTACGCAGTCCTAAAATCAATGGACCACCCCGATTACCTTCGCATGGGTGAAGAACTAGTACAAACCATTGACGAGATATTGGCCCGCGCAGCGCAAATGGCGGTTGATTATGCTTAGCTATGTCCGTGAAAAATCAAGAGGTAACCACCCCGCTTTTCGCTCGGGTTAAGTTACCTCCTGATATGGCCTGGTTCAAAGTCGTATAGCCGTAATTCGTACAGTCGTACAGTCGTAAAGTCGTAAAGTCCCCCTAATACCTCCTCCGCTGCATCGACCTGTTGTGCTGCCGGGGCATCACGCGTTGCGGTGGCGGCGGCGCCACGGCAGCAGGCGCTACCGATGGGTAAGGGTGATCTTCGATCACGGGGATTCTTTTGGCGATCAGCTTTTCGATATCGCGAAGCTCGGTTCTTTCTTCTACGTCGCAAAATGCGATGGCCGTACCCAGGTTACCGGCGCGGCCGGTACGGCCTATGCGGTGTACGTAGGTCTCGGGTACATTGGGCAGGTCGTAGTTGAATACGTGCGTAAGCTCGTCGATATCGATTCCGCGGGCGGCAATGTCGGTGGCGACCAGCACTTTAAGCCTGCCGTTTTTGAAGTCGTTGAGGGCGCCCTGCCTGGCATTCTGGCTTTTGTTGCCGTGAATGGCCGCAGCCGTGATATTGGCGCGGTGCAAAAAGCGCACTACTTTATCCGCGCCGTGTTTGGTGCGGGTAAAGACCAGGGCGGTTTTGATGTTTTTTTCTTTTAGCAAATGTATCAACAGCGACTGCTTGTCCGCCTTGTTGGTGTGGTACAGAGTCTGCTCGATCTTATCAACGGTAGAAGAAGGCGGAGTGACTTCCACTTTGACGGGGTTGGTCAACAGCATCTGTGACAATTTCTGTATTTCCGGCGGCATGGTGGCCGAGAAAAACAAAGTCTGCCTTTTTGCCGGTAGCTTGGCAATTACCCTTTTTACATCGTGAATAAAACCCATGTCGAGCATGCGGTCGGCTTCGTCAAGCACAAAAATCTCTAATTGCGCCAGGTTCACGAAGCCCTGGTTCATCAGGTCCAACAATCTGCCGGGCGTAGCCACCAGCACATCTACCCCCCTGCGGAGGGCATTGGTTTGCTGTTGCTGCGATACGCCGCCAAAAATCACCGCGTGCGAAATGCCGGTGTGTCTGCCGTAAGCGGCAAAGCTCTCGTCGATCTGTATGGCCAACTCCCTGGTGGGCGTCAAAATCAAGGCTTTGATGCCGGGTTTGCGCTGTGTCTGCCGATACAGGATCTGCAGGATAGGCACCGCAAAGGCGGCCGTTTTGCCGGTACCCGTCTGGGCACAGCCCAACAGGTCTCTTCCTTCCAATACAACAGGTATGGCTTGTTGCTGAATAGGCGTGGGGGTGGTATATCCTTCGGCTGATAATGCCCTAAGGATGGGGTCGATTAGCTCTAATTGTCTGAAATCCATTAATGAATTAGTAATGTTTGAGGCTGAGTAGACGTTGCATTTTCTGCATCAGCGAAGAAATCTCATTACTGCACCGGCTTACAACTTGCCGTGTCTGAGGTGTGAAGTAAAATACAAAGATACGCTTTTTTACACTGAATTACGATTGTATACGTTATTAATTCCATAAATATATCTGGCGCCCTATGAAATTACTCCTCTGTTGTTTGTTGTGCCACGCTGCTGTGGCTGCCTATTCCCAGCCCAACTACCAGGCCTATAACGCCCTGCTGGCCAACTACGTATCGAAAACTGGCGAGGTAAACTACAAAGCCCTCAAAACCAATCCCGCCGCACTGATCCGCGCTATCGACTCTTTTGCTAAGCAGACGCCCTCTTCCAAATGGAGCAAAAATGAACAACTGGCGTTTTGGATCAATGCGTATAATGTATTTACAATCAAGCTAATAACCGATAATTACCCTTTGAAAAGCATTATGGAACTCGACGGCGGTAAAACCTGGGATGTGAAGCGCATAAAGATCGGCGGCGAGCTATATTCTCTCAATCAGATCGAAAACGAAATTATCCGGCCCCAATTCAAGGATGCCCGCATACATTTTGCCCTCAACTGCGCGGCAAAATCCTGCCCGCCTTTGTACGACAAAGCCTATTTGCCCTCGCAACTCGAGCAGCAACTCGACGAGCGCACCCGCTCGTTTGTCCGCTCAACAAATAACGAGCTGAGCGAAAAAACCGTAAAAATTTCTAAGATTTTCGATTGGTACAAAGCCGATTTTGGCGACCTTATTGTTTTTTTAAATAAATATGCCGACGTAAAAATCTCCCCCCAAGCCAAAATAACATATGCGGAATACGATTGGACAGTGAACAGTGAACAGTGAACAGTGAACGGTAAACGTCTACCCTGCACTCTCTCCCTCCCTCCCTCCCTTCTCACTCCCCATGCAGATCCCCAATCATCTTCATCGCCTTGTCGCGCACCTCCTGCCAGCCTTGCTCCAGTCCATCATTCCAATGGAGTTGATCGTTCAGCCGAATCGTGTCGATCAGCGTATCTATAAATAGCGCATAATCTTTCGTGGAAAATCCGCCATGTTTGGCATTTTGGGGATGTACCAACTCCACAAAATGTTCGCTCCGCTCGTCCAGGTCGAGCAATAGATCAATGGCCATCTGCAACATCGAGGATTGGCGCCTCCGGGCCGTATCGCTGAAATAATCGCCGTACGTCTTGCCGTTGGGCAGTTGTATGCGATAAAACGCCTGGTAAAAGTCGCGCACAAATTCCCGGTTATTGGCCAGACAACGCCGGTAACTCTGCCGCACAGGGCTCACATCTTCGTTAAAGGAACGAGTAAGCGGCGTCAGCTTGCGGAGCAGAGCATGCAGGTTGGGATAAGCCTTCTTCCGTTCCTCGAGGTCGGGCTGCAACAACTGCCTGATGATATCGGAAATAGGATGTACTGGTAATACCGCCAGTTTCGCTGCTAAAGCTTTTTCATCAAATTCCAGTTTCCTCCGGTTTTCTATAATGTCATATAGTTTTTTACCGCTAAAGAGATCTTCTCCTGTCAGTATCTTGTAGCCGATAAGTCCGATGGAATACAGATCGGAAAGGCACATGGCGTCGAGGTCGAGGGTTTCTCCGTCAGCTCTGTATAATTCCGGGCTTCCGTATTGGCAAACGTCGAGATAGCGGTTGAAGGTGCGTTCGCCAGGGTATTCCGACTTCGAAACTCTATTGCCCTGGTTGCGGGTAGCAGTGATTTTGATGAGGTCGAACGGCGAGATCATGATCTGCCACTCGTCGTCGATATAAATCTTGGAAGGCCGTACATTGGTATGCAAAATGCGTTTGTGGCGCAGATAATCGAGCGCATCCGTCAGTTGGTAAAGCCAGTCGATGGTTTGAGAAACCGAGCGGGGCCCAACGATACGCAGCGCATTGGGCAGGTTGTCGCCGTATACGAATTCGGTAATGACAAAAAAAGGAAAACGGTCAATTTCGGAGTCGAGCAACTTGATCACGTTGCGATGGCGCAAGTCGGTGAGCATTTCGATTTCCTGCTTGGCGTGTTCATCGATATGAGGCATTTTTATCATCATAGCGATGGCGTGCCGGCGCATGCCCGGGTTAAACAGCCGGTAGATGATCGAGGAATTGCCCTCTACTTTGCCCCAGGCTTCGTCTCTTTGGTAGTGTTTGTCCAGCAGGCGCAAGTCGAGGATTTTGTGCATCACCTGGTCGCGGTCGTTGATGCTGTTGAGGAAATCCGCTTCGCCCCGAAGGTCGAAATATTGGCCCAAGACGTTTTTCCTGAAGTCCACGAGGGTTTTCTGGTAGTCGAAACTGATCTGGTTGCGCATGATGAGCGCTTCGGGACCGATGCGCTGCGCTTTTTCGTCGGTTTCAAGCCCCGATAACCTGCTTTTTACCCGCGCTAGTTCAAAATCGATTTCTTCAAAGCAATCCAGGAACGATGAAAACCGGTCCAGCGATTCTTTTAGCTTGCCCTGCTCATATAATCGTTCGATTTGACTGGTCGCTTTCGCTTCAGACGCTTCAACCTGCGGAGCGTCCGACTTACTATTTTTTGTATCCGAAGTCGCTTTTTTAGCCATAAAAGATCAACTTAACTTTACCCTTGCAAAATAACGCAATAAGGCATTCACTGTATGCGGATGCTCGAATTCGCCTGCCAGCCAGCGGTGGTACACTTCTTCCACCGGCATTATTACTACCTCTACTTCCTCGCTGGGATCTAACTTTTGCTGCGCACCGAGCGACACCCCTTCTACATACCAATGATGGATGTAATTATTCATAAAAACCGGATTGGAAGCCACTACCCCCAGGTAATGCCACGAATCGCCACTATATCCCGTTTCTTCTTCCAATTCACGTCGGGCCGCAGCGCCGTGATCTTCGCCGGGGTCAACTACGCCGCCCGGCAATTCGAGGGTATAGCTACTCGTGCCAAACCGGTATTGCCGCACAAACAAAACCTCCCCCTCCGTAGTCACCGCCACCACATTTACCGAGTCGGGCGACTCCAGTACGATCATGGTTTCGCTATGCCCGTTGCGCGGGTTTTCCATTTCGTCGTAGCGAAGCGAAAATATCCTGTAACCCGGCCCCGGCGTGCTCCTAAGCCGGCGCCATCGGCCGCTGTTGTGATGTGTATCCATAAAGAAAAATGGACTGTAAGACTGTACGACTCTACGACTGTAAGATTATGGTTGTAAAGTCGTACAGTCGTACAGTCGTACAGTCGTACAGTCGTAAAGTCCCCTACTGGTCTTCCACAATAGCGTCGTCCACAATATCATTGCCGTCGCCGTCGAGGTCATCGAAGCCCTTGGTTTTGCCTTCTTTCGGAGGCGCCGGAGG
This sequence comes from Saprospiraceae bacterium, assembly GCA_016787505.1. Lineage (GTDB taxonomy): Bacteria > Bacteroidota > Bacteroidia > Chitinophagales > Saprospiraceae > JABWBR01. The sequence goes on from JAEUUQ010000410.1 coordinate 20,382, forward strand.
CGTCGGCTCGGTTGATTTGGTTACCTTCGGGCCGCCGGTCCCATCATAATCGCCTTCGGCAAAGCGGCGGGCTTTTTCAAAAAAGCTATCCTTATTTTCGAGCAGGCTGTCTTTGGTATTGATGGGGTCGTGCACAAAGCCGCCGGCGCCTTTGGCTTTTTGCTCGATCTCATCGCCCATTTCCTGGGCTTTTTTCAGCGTATCGTCCATATTGCCCTCTTTGGCAGCGGCTTCATTGGCTTTCTCCACCATTTCATTGGCTTTGTCCACCACCGAACCCCCAAAGTTTTTGGCTTTTTCCCACAAATCACCGCCGGCTTCCATCACTTTGCCGCCGATATCTTCTACTTTATGCATGATTTGCTCGCTGACATCTCCCGACGAATCGAAGATTTTTCCGCTCACTTCATTGGCTTTTTCCATGACTTTACTTCCCAGATCTTCGGCAGTCTCCATCACCTTGGCGCCTATTTGCTCTACTTTGCCTTTCAAGTCGGGCTCTTCAACCGGAGGCGGGGCTGAACTGGTGGGGTCGGCTTCCAGAATCGGTTCGCCTTCTTCGCCAAACTTAGAGGTGGGCGGAGGCGTGGCTGACATAGCGCCCGGGGTTTCCGCGGGGCGCTTTTCTGCGGCTTTCCAGATATCATCCACGATTTCGTCCACAGCGCCTTTGGCCGTTTCAAAAGCAGGACCCACTCTGTCCATTACCTCGCCGCCGAGTTCTTCCATTTTATTCAAAGCCTTGTCCAGGATTTCACCCGATTTATCTACCAGCTCGCCGCCAGCTTCTTTTCCGGCTTCTACGGCTTTGTCAGCTGTTGATTTAACCACCGATTTCGCGCCGAAAAGCAGGCGCTTCAGATCATTTAACATACTCATATTTTAGTTTGGTTGATTGTGAAATAAGAGGCGTGTTGGCGCACAACGACAGCCCAGTCAAACACACAAAGTTTACAAATTTATACGCATATTATAAAACTTTTACGACAAGTAAACGATAAAAAGGGGTAAGCGACGGGGAATCTTGCAGAATTTGATAAAAAGAAATCAACATCTTGCAGTAAGTCTTCGTTTATTCTCTATGACGTTTTTCTATAATCCTACTTGAACACAACTTTTGCACTATGAAAATTCTGATGGTTTGTTTGGGCAATATCTGCCGATCCCCCCTGGCAGAGGGTATTATGAAAGCCAAAGCAAAAATACACGCGCTCAATTGGGAAGTCGACTCGGCAGGCACGGGTTACTGGCATGTCGGCGAACTTCCCGATCCACGCTCTATCGCCGAAGCGCGCCGGCACGGCATCGATATCACCGACCAACGCGCCCGGCAAATTAAACCCGCCGACCTCAACCGTTTTGATCTGGTACTGGCCATGGACCAATCCAACTACCGCGATATCCTCCGCCTGCAGCAGCAAGACGAAGCCCCAAAAGCCGCCATCCACATGATCCTGCCATTGGCCTACCCCAGCCAAATACAGGATGTACCCGATCCATACTGGGACGACAACGGCTTCAAACAGGTATTCGACATGCTCGACGATGCCTGCGAACAAATTATCCAACGCTGGAAAGCAGGCGGTTTGCATCCCACACCCGCCGACCATTCGCTGCAATTGTAATTAGCCACCTATTTTTAAACCCCATGATACGCACACCTTTACTTTTATTATTGGCATTTTATGCTTCCCCGCTTATTGGCCAATGGACTACCGCTACCCTATCGCAGGCACGCTGGGACCTTGGCGTTGCCGCCGCAGGCGCTAAAGTACTCTTCGCCGGCGGCAAAACGCTGGCGGGCCCCTCGGTGGTTCTTACCGACCGCGTGGATATTTACAACCGCCAATCACTGGAGTGGACGACTGCGACGCTCTCCCAAGCCCGGGCTTTGCCTTATGCCTTATCGCTGGCCAATAAGGCATTTTTCTGCGGCGGACTCGGCGCCAACGATACCCCCACCAACCGCATCGATATCTACGACGCGGCTTCCGGCAACTGGTCGACCCACCAGATGATCCAGTCGCGCCACGATATGGCCGCGATAGCCCACAACGGCAAACTTCTACTAGCCGGCGGGCGATCTTCAACAGGAGGTTATAGTAACCTGGTGGATATCTATGATGAAGCTACTAATCTTTGGTCAACAGCCACGCTGTCGCAAGCCCGGGAGGTAGGCGCAGTAGTTGCTGCAGGAAATAAGGTCTTTTTCGCAGGAGGTTTTAATGGCTTTCTTTTATTTAATACGGTTGATATCTACGATACCCAAACGGGCGCCTGGTCGACCGCTGAGTTGGTCGAGGCCCGAACCAACCTGGCCGCCGCCTCTGTCGGCAGCCTCATATTATTCGCCGGAGGCGATTACCCCGCTCAAGAACTCGACGCTTCCCTGGTAGTCGATGTGTTTAATACCCAAAACAATACCTGGAGCCAGTCGAATCTCTCCCA
>JAEUUQ010000474.1 GCA_016787505.1 Saprospiraceae bacterium
ACGGCTGAGCGAGTTCAACGGACGGGTGAATATCGCGCACCCCGAGATGGAAGAAGCCAACCCGGAAAACACCCAAAAAGCGCGGCACTTCGACCCCGTCTACCCCAGCACCGACAAACTGGTGCAAAAAGGCCTCGACGCGAAAGGCCTGCGCAAACTGACCCGCGGCCTGCTCGACAGCCTCTCCCCTGCCGATCTGCCCGAAACGCTGCCCGATCCGCTCATGGGCAGTTACCGGCTGCTTTCGCGCTGGGAAGCCCTCCAGAAAATCCATTTTCCCGAAACCCAGGCCGAACTGGATGCCGCCACACGCCGGCTGAAATTTGAAGAACTGTTTTTCCTGCAATTGCGGCTTCTGCAAATTCGCACCCGCCGGAAAGACGCTTCGCGCGGTTTTGTTTTTGACAAAATCGGCGACTTTTTCAACCGCTTTTACCAGGAAAAACTGCCCTTCGAACTCACCGGCGCACAAAAAAGAGTGGTGCGTGAAATCCGCGCCGACGTGGCCTCGGGCCGCCAGATGAACCGCCTCGTGCAGGGCGACGTCGGCTCGGGCAAAACCGTGGTGGCGCTCATGAGCATGCTCATGGCCCTCGACAATGGGCACCAGGCCTGCCTCATGGCGCCGACCGAAATACTGGCCCAACAACATTTCACCAACCTGACCGAACTGCTGGGCGACCTGGGCGTCAACATCGGCTTCCTGACCGGCAACGTGAAGGGGAAAAAACGCGAAGCCATCCTCGCGCAACTGGCCTCCGGTGAAATGCACGCCGTGGTGGGCACGCACGCCCTAATCGAAGACTGGGTGCAATTCCAAAGCCTGGGCATCGCGGTGATCGACGAGCAACACCGCTTCGGCGTGGAGCAACGCGCCAAACTATGGGCCAAAAACCGGGGCAGCCTGCCCCCCCATGTGCTGGTGATGACCGCCACGCCCATCCCCCGCACCCTGGCCATGACCCTCTACGGCGACCTCGACGTGTCGGTGATCGACGAACTGCCGCCAGGCCGCAAAGATATCGTCACCACGCACCGCACCGAACACCACCGCATGCGCGTCATCGGATTTATGCGCGAAGAAATCGCCAAAGGGCGCCAGATTTATGTGGTGTACCCGCTTATCGAAGAATCCGAAAAACTCGACCTCCAAAACCTGCAGGAGGGTTACGAGGCACTTCAGCGCGAATTCCCGCCGCCCGAATACCAGATTAGCATCGTGCACGGCAGGATGAAACCCGCCGACAAAGACTTCGAGATGCAGCGTTTTGTGAGCGGGGCTACCCAGATTATGGTGGCCACTACGGTGATCGAAGTGGGCGTGAATGTGCCCAATGCCTCGGTGATGGTGATCGAAAATACCGAGCGTTTCGGCCTTTCGCAGCTCCACCAGTTGCGGGGTCGCGTGGGCAGGGGCGCCGAGCAGTCCTTCTGCGTGTTGTTGTCGAGCTACAAGCTGAGCGCCGACAGCCGCGAGCGCATACAGATTATGTGCAGCACAAATAACGGCTTTGATATCGCCGAAGCCGACCTTCGCCTGCGCGGCCCCGGCGACCTCGAAGGCACCCAGCAAAGCGGCGCGCTCAATCTGCGCATCGCCGACCTCGCCAAGGACGGCCGCATCCTCCAGGCCGCCCGCGAAACTGCCACGCTCATCCTCGACGCCGACCCCCAACTTGCGCTGCCTGAACACCAGGTGCTACGCGATTTCCTTGATCAAACCAAAAAACGCTTTTCGGCCTGGAATAGGATTAGTTAGTAATTACGAATGGCGAATTACGAATTACGAATGATTTTAATATTATAAATTCGTAATTCCGTAATTCGTAATTCGTAATTTACACTTCACCCTGCCAATTCTGCAATTCATCAAATAACCCTTGACTCCGGGGCAAATCCCGTCTATACTTGTAGCGTATTCAGTCGGAAAATTACGCGGATTTGTCCGATTTTAGATGAAAGCCATTTACTTACTAAACAATGTTCAGTAAATTGCGTTCGTTTAGAAATAGAAAATTCGGTAGGGTGAACGTTCACCGTTCACCCCAAGGTGACGACCACGTAGGGTGAACGTTCACCGTTCACCTACACTAGGTAGTCCCAAAGTCTCAAAACATGGGTATAGCAGAAAGAAAAGAACGGGAAAAACAGGAAAAACGCGACCTGATCGTAGATGCGGCGGCGCGGATCTTTGCGGAAGAAGGCTACGAACGCACCTCGATGCGTAGCATTGCAGAGCATATAGAATACAGCCCGGCTACGATTTACCTGTATTTCAAGGACAAAGACGAGCTCCTGCACGCTGTGCACGAGTTGGGATTCGGCCTGCTGATGAAGGAAATGTCAAAGGTGGCCGCCGTGGCCGACCCCCTGGAGCGACTGAGGCTCGTCGCGCTGGAATACGTGCGCTTTTGCTTTGAACACCCCCAGTACTACAACCTGATGTTCAACTCGCTCGAACCGCTCAATTATTACGAAGACCACTGCAATTGGGATACGGGCCGAAAAGCATTCGATTTCCTGCAATACGCTATCGAAGACTGCATGCAAAAAGGACTAATCATTGAGCAGGAACCCAAGGCTCTTACCTTTTTCTGCTGGTCTTTTGTACACGGCATGGTGTCGCTGTATACCCGCTGCCGCCTGCGAGCACTCGACCTCAGCGATGAGGAAAGCCGTGCACTCATTTTCACCGGCGTAAATACCTGGCTTGATTTGATGAAGAAGTAATTCCTCCTTTTGCCTGCCGGCGAACAGGGGGAGTATATTATACAACTAAACGACGTTCATTAAATTAACATTTGTTATGAAATCGCACCCAATATTCGTAAGCCTGACAATCCTGATGGTCTGGGCATTGGCGGTACAACAAACCCCGGCACAAAGCGCCATTCTCGACGCCTATATCCGCGAAGGCCTCGGACAAAACGAGCGCATCAAACAACAAAACTACCAGGGACAACAGCGCCGGTATGCGCTTGAAGAAGCCAAAGGACTCGGACTGCCTTCGGTGTCGCTCAACGGCTCCTATACGCTCGCCGCCGGCGGCCGCACGATCAGCATTCCGGTTGGCGATATGCTCAACCCCGTTTATACAACCCTCAACGAATTGACGGGCACCAACTCCTTCCCGCAGTTGGAAAACGTGAACGAACAACTCAATCCCAACAATTTTTACGACCTCAAACTACGCGCGGCATACCCGCTTTATAACCCCGACGTTCGCTACAACAAACAGATCAAGGAGCAGATGACCAATCTGAGTGAACTCGATATTGCGGTAGCGCAAAAATCTCTCACCGAAGAAATCAGGGTGGCTTATTTCAACTACCTGCAGGCGCAACAGGCCGTTTCTATCTACAGGGAAGCCTTGGGACTACTGCAGGAAAGCCGCCGCGTCAACCAAAAACTATTCGACAACGGCGTGGCCAATTACACGGTAGTTACCCGCGCAGCCAACGAGATCACGAAGATGGAAGCCCAGATCGCGGAGGCCGAAAACAATGCACGCAATGCAGCTTCTTATTTCAATTTCCTGCTCAACCGGCCCCTCGATTCCGCAATCGAAGCCGATCCGACGTTTACGGATGTCAACTATCCGTTCCCTCGGCAGGTGACCGGCACGCCCGGCAGCCGCGAAGAGTTGCGCCAGCTTGCCCTTGTCAACGCCATGCAGGAGACCAACCTGAAATGGAAACAAACATACAAGCTGCCCAGGGTGAACGCCTTCCTCGACGCCGGCTCCCAGGGCTTCGATTTTGAAGTGGGTAACGGCTCTCTTTATATGTTAGGCGGTTTGTCTATCGAATTGCCCCTCTACAGCGGCAACACCAACGTGGCTAAAGTGAAACAAGCCCAGATGGAAGTAGCCGCCTCTGCTTCTCAACAAGCTTACGTAGCCGGACAACTCAACCTGCACTGGGAAAACAGCCTGCGCTCCTACCAATCGGCGCTGGAAGTTTTTAATAGCACCAAAAGTCAGGTGGAATCGGCCGCGCGCTATTACCGCGATATTGAAAAGCGCTACCGCGAAGGACAAGCCCTCTATATCGAATTCCTCGACGCCCGCAACGAACTTACCCAGGCTCGCTTACAACAATCGCTGTATCTGCTCAAGGTTTGGTCGAACTGGGCAGGTATGGAACGCGCAAAATAATTTTTAATGCTTGATGTTGAATGTTTGATTGAAAAGCGCTAAACCCTACTAATACAATTATTAGATCGTTCACCAAAAAATGCTAACAACCATGAAAAAGTTGGTTTCCATTATAGTCCCCCTTATGGCCGTGGGACTCCTCTTTCTGATCACGATGTGCGGCAACCACTCCGATGCCGAAGAAAAGACCCCGCTGCCGGTTAAGCAGGAAGAAATTGCCGTGCGCGTAGTAGCCGCGGAAATGCAAACCCTGTCAGAGCCGGTAACCGCTTCCGGACTGGTAAGCTCGGCTACCGAAGCGCGGCTTTCGTTTAAAACCGGCGGCGTAATCGATCAATTGCTGGTAGAAGAAGGCGCCCTGGTGAAAAAAGGCCAGTTGCTGGCCCGCCTCAACCTCACCGAGATCAATGCAGGCGTGACGCAAGCCCGCGAAGGCGTAGCCAAGGCCGAGCGCGACCTCAAACGCGCGCAAAACCTGTATAAAGACTCTGTCGCGACCCTCGAACAAGTGCAAAACGCTACTACGGCCCTCAACCTCGCCAAAGAACAACTGTCGATCGTGCAGTTCAACCAGGCGTATTCCGAAATCAGGGCCCCCATCAGCGGCGTAATCCTGATGAAGTTGATGAACGAGGGCGAAGTGGCGGGCCCCGGTACGCCTGTCTACGTGATGCACGCCGGCGCGGGCGACTGGGTAGTGCGCGCAGGGGTGACCGACAAAGATTTTGTGCGCTTGCGCAATGGCCAGCGCGCTCAAATCACTTTCGACGCTTATCCCGGGCAGACTTTTACCGGTACCCTCAGCCAAATTCCGCAAAGCGCCGATCCCGCTACGGGCTTGTATCCTGTAGAATTTAACTTTAACCCCGGCGGCAAGCGGTTTAGCTACGGTATGTTTGCCACCGTGCGCCTCGAAGGCGCCCAGGGCAGCTCGTACGTCAGCGTGCCCGTCGACGCCATCGTAGAAGGCAACGGCCTCAATGCCTTTGTCTTTGTGGCCGATGGCGACAAGGCCAAAAAAATACCCGTGCGAATCGCTTTCCTGCGCAACGACAAAGCCATGCTGGCATCGGGGCTCAAAGCCGGCGACAAAGTGATTACCGAAGGCTCAGCCTACCTCAGCGCCGATGCCCGCATTAAGATTATCAATTGACCAACGCCAAATAACACCCATTATGAAAATTGCTGAATTTTCTGTCAAAAACTACCAGTTTACCCTGGTCGTCTTCCTGGGCGTGCTGGCGCTGGGCATTTTTTCGCTGTTTAGCATGCCAAAAGGCGAAGACCCCGAACCCGTCTTCCCGGGTTTCCTCGTCGCAGCCGTATACCCGGGCGCTACCCCTGCCGACATCGAAGAGCAGGTGGTAGACCCCATGGAGAAGAAGTTTAACGAACTCGAAAACGTAAAGGACATTATCACCGATATCAGCGACGGCCTGGCCGTGATTCGCGTTGAATACGAATACGGCGTCGATACCGACGAGAAGTACCAGGAGGTGATCCGCGAAGTAAACGCTTTGCAAAAAGACCTGCCCCAGGATATTTACCGCATCGACGTAGAAAAGCTGAGTCCCAACAACGTCAACATCTTCCAGGTAGCGCTCATCAGCGAAACGGCTTCTTACAAGCAACTCAAAGAAGAAGCCGAAGAATTGTCGACGGAACTCGAAAAGATCAAATCGCTGAAGAATGTAGAGATCTACGGTTTTCCCGAGCAACAGGTGCGAATCGCGTTGAATGCGGAAAAGATGGCGCAGCAACGCATCCCCGTCAACGCCGTGATGGGAGCCCTGCAAAGCGAAAACCTGACGATCCCCGGCGGCAGCCTCAACCTGAATACCCGCAAGTTTAACGTGAAGACCAGCGGCAACTATAAGTCTGTCGACGAAATCGCCAATACCATCGTATATGCCGCCAACGGGCAGGTGGTGTACCTCAAAAACATCGCCGACGTGCGAATGGACTACGAGCAGGAAAAACACCTCACCCGCATCAACGGCCACCGCGCCGTGTTTGTGACCGCAGCCCAGAAAAAAGGGCAGAATATCTTTGGCGTGCGCGACCAGGTGTTGCCGGTGCTGGAAAAATTTGAACAACAAATGCCGGCCAATATCGACTACTACAAAATTTTTGACCAAAGCGCCAGCGTAGAAAAACGTCTGGGGCGCTTCGCCAAAGATTTTGCCATCGCTATTCTGCTGGTGCTCATCACGCTATTGCCCCTGGGCATACGCGCCTCGCTGGTGGTAATGATCTCCATCCCGCTGTCGATTGCTATCGGCCTCACCATGCTCAACGCATTTGGGTACACCCTCAACCAGTTGAGTATCGTAGGGCTTATTGTGGCGCTGGGTATCCTGGTAGACGACAGCATTGTGGTGGTGGAAAATATCGAACGGCATATGCGTTTGGGGTTGTCGCGACGAGAAGCCGCCATCGCGGCCACCCGGCAGATCGGCAAAGCCGTTATGGGTTGTACCGCCACACTGGTATTGGCATTCCTGCCGTTGATCTACCTGCCGGAAAGCTCGGGCGACTTCATCCGCAGCTTGCCTATGGCGGTAGTCACCACCATCCTGGCCTCGCTATTGGTATCGATTACGATTGTGCCCTTCCTGTCGAGCCGCCTGCTTAGCGACAAAGAACACGCCGAAGGCAACCTGGTATACCGCGCGTTCAAAAAAGGCATCAGCATGAGCTATAGCAAATTGCTGACCGTATCGCTGCGCCACCCCTGGATGACGCTTGCCGTGGCAGGCTCTATTTTTGCGGGTTCGGTGATGCTGGTGCCCGTAGTCGGCTTCAGTCTTTTTCCGGCATCCGAGCGCCCGATGTTTATGGTCAATGTGGAAACCCCCGACGGCAGCAACATGTACGAGACCGACAGGGTGGTGAGGCACATAGAAGGCGTATTGGGCCGGCAGGAGCAGGTGAAATCTTATGCCTCGAATGTAGGCCAGGGACATCCGCAGGTATACTACAACGTATTCCCTAACAAAGGCGCCGAAAATACCGGACAGATATTTGTGCAACTATACGAGATGGACCCCGATGAAAAAGAAGCGTTTATTGATCAATTGCGCGACAGCTTCCGCTTGTTTCCCAACTCAAAAATAGTAGTGCAAAACTTCGAGCAGGGGCCGCCGATAGAAGCGCCCATTGCGATACGCATCTTTGGCGAAAACCTCGATTCGCTGCGAACTGTCGCCGGTGGCATCGAAAACCTGATTGCTACTACGCCGGGCGCCATTTACGTAAACAACCCACTGAAAACCCAGAAAACCGACCTGGCTGTACGCATCAACAAAGAAAAAGCCGCTGCGCTGGGCGTACCCGTAGCCGAAATTGACCGCACCGTGCGCATGGGCATTGCCGGGCTCGACCTGGGCGTCTTCCGCGATGACCAGGGCGAAGAATACACCATGCTGTTGACCCTGCCCAAGCAATCGGCCGCCCCCGACCTCGGCGTCTTCGACAGGCTTTATGTCAATAACCTGGCAGGTACGGCCATCCCGGTCCGCCAGGTGGCCGACGTAGAACTCGAAACCTCCGCAAATACGATCCGCCACTACAACAAAGAGCGCTACGTGACCATCACCGCCCTGGTACAATCGGGCTACCTCACGGGCGATATCAACGCGGAGTTGCAGCAAAAACTGAAGGACTTCAAATTCCCGGAAGGGTTCAATTACGTAGTAGCCGGCGAAGTAGAAAGCCAGCAGGAGAGTTTTTCGGGCATCGGTCTAATCATCCTGATCACCGTATTCGGATTGATCGGCGTGTTAATTCTCGAATTTAAAACCTTCAAAAGCACGCTAATCGTATTATCGGTAATTCCACTGGGCATCATCGGGGCCATCCTCATCCTGTTGCTCACCGGCAATACGCTGTCGTTTACCGCCGTCGTAGGCCTGATCGCCCTGGCGGGCATCGAAGTCAAAAACTCGATCCTGCTGGTGGACTTCACCAACCAACTGCGCGAGCAGGGCAAAGGCTTGGACGAAGCCATCCAGGAAGCCGGCGAAATCCGTTTCGTACCCATTGTGCTCACTTCGCTCACGGCCATCGGCGGCCTTATCCCGCTGGTGTTGGAGTTCAGTCCGCTGTACTCTCCGCTGGCCCTGGTGCTCATCGGCGGCCTCATCAGTTCTACGCTGTTGTCGAGGTTGGTTACGCCAGTGTTGTACAAGTTGCTTCCGCCGAGTCTGGAGGGGGAGAGGTGAGGACTGTTGGACTATTAGACTATCAGACTGTCAGACTTTTAGAGCGATAGGGGCGTAAAAAGAGGTGACATCATCTCTTTCATTGATAATTCAGGACGTGACTTCAAGTCACTTCCTGAATTGGCTCCTTTCGACTCCGTTCAATGACCGTCCCTGTCGTTCGTTGAGCGGAGTCGAAACGAGACTTTGCGATCTTTGTCGGCCGGCGGCGGCGTGTCTGAATCGCAGATTCCGCGGATTATTGGGATTTCACGGATAATACGCGCTTATACTAATCCGTGGAATCCGTTAAATCCATGGAATCCGTGATTCAGTAGACAAGGGGGTTGTAGGGTACCAGGAGTTAATTCATCATTTTAACGTCTCCAATACTTGTCTTACAATATCAAGGTATTTCTTGTAGGTTGTATTTTGTGGAGAAATTTGATGTAATTCAGAAAAATGCTTTTCTGCTTCCTGAAGATGCTTTTTTGCGGTTGAGTTGTCGGATTTGGCCAAGGCAACCTGGGCTAATTTTACATAAGAAATGGCCAATCCGTTTTTGAAGCCCACATTTTGCGGATAGGCCGCGTAGAGTTCTTTTTCTAATTTGTTGTAGTTTTCAAAAAAAGTCAAAGCCTCGTCCAAATTGCCCAGTTCGGTATGAGTGGAGCCGAGTTTGGAATAAGAAATAGCCAAGTCGTTTTTGAATTGCACATTTTGCGGATAGGACGCGTAGAGTTCTGCCATTAATTTATTGAAGTTTTCAATCAGAGTTAAAGCCTGATTCAAATTACCTGCGGCAGTGTATGTTGAGCCAAGATTTTCCAAAGAAATGGCCAAGCCGTTTTTGAACGACGCATTTTGAGGATAGGTGGTATGAAGTTCAAGGAATAACTGGTTGGATTGTAAAAAATGCGATAAGGCTTGGTCTAAGTCACCTATGGTGGTGTATGTTGAACCAAGTTTTTCTGAAGAAATGGCCAACCCTTTTTTGAACGATATATTTTGTGGATTAGTAGTATAAAGCTCCTGGATTAACTGGTTAGATTGCAAAAAATACGACAAGGCTTGGTTCAAATTGCTAAGGACGAGGTGTATAGTACCAAGATGTTCATAGGAGGCCGCTAAAGTGTATTTGAATGATTCATTTTGGGAATTGGACATAAAGATTTCTCGTACTATGTTGTTACAGTTTTCAAAAAAAGTCAGGGCCTGGTCCAAATTGCTCAAGGCGTAGTTCACTTCGCCAAGTTTAGCATAAGAAATGGCTAAATCGTTTTTGAACGACATATTTTGCGGATAGGCAGCATAGAGTTCTTCTAGTATCTGATTACATCTTTTAAAATTAATTGAAGCTATGTGCAAATTTCCTAGAGCGAGATGCGTCTCGCCAAATTTGGAGTACACAGCAGCTAAATTTTTTTTATAAACCGGCTGAACAGGCGTTGGCTTAGATAGTTGTTGAAATATTCCGAAAGAATGGGCATAAACATCCAATGCAGTGGTCAAATTGCCGGTGGCAGTATGTAATTCCCCCAGAAAACTGTATGCATTCCCCACTTGCCATACCTCCGCTTCTGGATGTTTGATAATAACCTGATACCAGGCCAACGCCTTATCATAGCGGTGGTTATCCTTATAAAACTTTGCCGCATCCCAAAGGATTTCAAAGTCGGTTGAGTCCAACCGCAACAACTGATCGTATTGGCTTTCCGCCTTCTCCGGGTCAAAATCAGCATTATACATATCCGCCAGCAGGCGTAGGTTGGCGATTTGTTGGCGTTTTTCGGTTTCCAGTGCGGCGCGTTGGGCGTCCAGTTCTTTTTGGGCGTCGCCGATGCGTTTTTCTTCTTTGATGATCTCCTCGGTGCGTTTGGCGGGGTTGATGCTTTCGAGTTTGGCGATGGCCTGGTCGATGTGGCCGCCTTTGTAGAGCTCCAGGGCTTCTTTGTAGACGGGGCTTACATCGTCAAAATTCACCCGTGCGAATTTGTCGGCCAACTGGGTGAGTTGCTGTTGCTGCTGGTCGTATTGCTTATGTATGCTTTCGAATTTTTCTTCGTATTCCTGCTGGTTGAGCTGGGCTTTTTGCAGCTTGTCGCGCAGGGCTTTTTTCTCGCGCTCAAAGCCCGCCAGCAGAGCTTTGTCGGAGATATCGTAGTATTCGCGGCGGGCGGCGTCGAGTTTGCCGGCGGGCGCCACGATGATGTCGACGCCCAAGCGTTCGTCGGCGCTGAGTTTGACTTGCTCTATTTCTTTTTTGTTGACGAGTTCGTAGTCTTTTTTGTGCACATCTTCCAAAAAGGCCCATTCGCCGGCTTTTTTGCGGGAAAAGGTGAGGGTGAATAAGCCATTGTTATCCGAAATGACAGGGTTGGCCTCGCTAAAAACGACCTGCGCGCCCGCCACGGGTTTTTTGCCGGAGTTTTGTTCGCGCACGAGGCTGCGCTGGGTTTTCTGTCCGAAAAGGGAACATGCGATGAGCAGGCAGAACGCCAGGGTAATGGTGTTTTTCATGGTTGATGTGGTTTTTTGATGGGGGAAAGATAGGGAGTTTTTTCGGTTGTGGGTTGTGGGTTTGCGAGTCTCGAGTCGCCCAGTCGCCCGCTCGGGATTAGTCGTTTCGACTCCGCTCAACGACCGGCACAGATCGCCCCTCTCCAAGTCCCCTCTGCGCTCCGTAGCGATGCGGTTTTATACCCATCGCGAAGGAGCATCCCGGGTAGCCGAGGCTAGCTTTGATAACCCGGGTAAACCGGGGATGCTCCATATCGCAGGGTATAAAACCCTACGCTATGGAGCGCGGGGGCTGCATTGGTTTACACTGTCCAACCGCCCAACAGCGTCCTGCAGAGATAATTCAGGCTGCACTCCCTCATACTTCCAATATGAGAGGAGATGACCTTTCTCGTACCTCGAAAGATGTCACCTCCTTGCGGCATCAAGTTGTTCATGACTGGCTTGTTCTCTGTTAAAGATTAATTGGTTAAGATAAGAAACGGATAACCGACAACGGAGAACTGATAACCGACAACCGACAACCTTACTCCGCCAACTGAAACCGCACCGGTAAATTAAATTGCACTTTCACATTGTGGCCCATTTGCCGGCCCGGTCGCCAGCGGATATTTTGCTCCTGCATCAGCTGCACTACGCGCAGGGCCTCTTTTCCGCATTGGCCGCCGATGTCGCGGATCACGGTGGGCTCGATGATGGCGCCGTCTTTGTCTACGATAAACCGCACTACCACAGTACCCTGAATGGTTGCGTCGCGGGCAATAGCGGGGTAGCGGATATGCCGTTTAATAAATTCCATCAGTTTGGCGTCGGCGCATTTTTTTCTTTGGGCGTAAGTGCCTTCGTCGCAGCCGGGGAATAGCGGCATCTCTTCTACTACTACCCAGGGCGCGTCGTCTTTTACTGGCGGCGGCGGCGGGATGTCGGGTATCACCGCAGGCCCGGTTTCGGCTGCCGGCGGCGCTACCACGGCGTCGTTGACGTCGAGATTGGGCATGAGGAAGTCGATTGCAGGAACGTCTTCGAGTTTGGTCGTCTCAATTTTCTGAGGGATTACCGGCGGCGGTAGCTCTTTTTTCGGAGGCAATACAGGGGGCGTGATCATGATGTCGGGCGTTTCGAGCGGCAATAACGATACCGACAACTCAGACTTGCTGAATGTGGTCCAATTGAAAAATAATACCACCAATGCCAGTGCAGCAGCCATACCGCCCGCCAGTATGGTACTCCGCCAACGGAATACATCCACGTCACCGTATTTTGTTCGTGAGCCGCCGCCGGCTATGGCCAACTGCTGCTCCAACAAATGCCGGCCGGCCAGATTCAATTGCCGGCGCACCAGTAAAATACTCGTTGCGATGAGGGCAAAGATTGCCAGGGCGCCGCAAAGTACTTGCAGCCCAGTGAATGCTACGGTCATCATAGTCGCTGGAATTTTTGTGTGGTGAAAAAGGGTTTAGTGCATTCGCAGTTTAGCGTTAGGGTTTAGTGCATTCGCAGTTTAGCGTTAGGGTTTAGATTTCTAAACATACCGCTAAACCCAACCGCTAAACCCAATCGCTAAACCCGCCGCAGGCGCTAAACCTACTATCATAGATGCCCAGCACCATTCTCTTGGTGTGCGAGGAATCAAAAAATTTGATACACCAGACTCAATCCCACATTTGAAGTATTAAAACCGGCGGTGGCGCCCCACAGATCCCGGGCGGGTTGGCCGTTTATCGGCCCCTGGTATTGGTAGGTGGCCTGCAAGGCCGCCGACACCTGAAATTGCAAATAACAAGGCTCCGCAAAGTGAAATTGGGCGCCCAGCATGTAACCCGGGCCGGCGCCGGCGAACAATTGGTCTGAGGCATTATTATTGTATTGCACCTGAAACGTCAATTCAGGGCCGTGCACCAGCCAGAGCTTGTCGGCAATGGGGCGCCTTTTTTCAATGCCTCCAATCAGGTTGATGCGGATGCTTTCTCCCGATTTGTCTTCTCGGGCGGTAGCCAGTAGAGCCAGGGTGCGAAGGCTCAGGTAGTATTGCTCGCGCAATTGTTTTTTATACAAAAATCCATATTCAAATAAGCCGCTGACGGATAAGCCCACTTCGCGCGGCGCGGCTCCCGTCGTTTTTGGGGTGTAAATGATGCCGGCATCCGTAATAAATACGATTGAATCGGCAACTATGGTGGTGCGGCCGTTGAATTGGAGTTTCTGGGCAATGCCTTTGGGTAAAAAACAGGCCAGTAAGGCAAGCAGTAAGAGATTTGTTTTTAGCAGCATAGCGGTAGGTGTTTATTTTATTAATGAAAATTGATTACCCAAAAATCACCCAAACCCCAATGCCATGACGCCAACAGAAAGCCAACAAAAGTCAACAGAACGTTAAACCTCCCAATAAGGGGCCGACTGCCCCGCTTTCAGTCGTATTTTGCAGTATGAGCGTCAGATTGCATATCGCGGTGATTGTTGTGGTGAGCCTGTCTTTGCTGGGCCTGGTGTGGATACAATACCACTTGCTAAGCGCGGGTTTGGTGCTGGAGAAGAAAAAACTCGACAAGCAACTTGCCGCCGCGCTAGAAGAAATAAGCCAGGAATTGGACCGCCAGGGACTGCTGCGCGGGCAGATTATCGACCTGTATCGCAAACAGGGTAGCAAACTATCCATGCCCGAATACATGCTCCCCGATATGGCGAGAGATACGCTGTCCAGGCTTATTAGCAATATTGTACGCGACAAAGCCGTGACTGCGGATGTTTCTTTCGGGGTCTTCGCACCCCATGCTGCTAAGCCTTTTCTGAGCGACCCGGCATTTGACGCCCAAGCCAACCGCTACGAACAATACCGGCTCCTCCTGCGCGGCAAGTGGCTGGAGGAATGCCACTGCGAACTACTCCTACAAGTCAACGTGCAACACTCGTTCCAATACCTATTGCGGCAAATGAGCCTGCAAATAGCGCTTTCTATCGCCTTTGTGATGCTGCTGGCGGCCTCGATGTTGTTTTTGCTGTGGCAATTGCGCAAGCTGCGTTTCCTCGACGAGGCGAAAAATGAGTTTATCAATAACCTTACCCACGAGCTGAAAACGCCGCTTTTTTCGATAAAACTCCTGACCGGCCTGCTCCGCAAATCAACGGCCGAAGGCGACGCCCCAAAATCAGCCGCCCTGCTCGACCTCACCGAACAGGAAACCGCCAAGCTGCAAACCCACGTGGAAAAGGTGCTGGAATTGGCATCCTTGGAACACGGCAATTATCAACTCTCCAAAAGCCAGGTAGATATGAAGGTTTTGCTTTCCGAGCTGGCCGCCACTTACTCCGCTGCCGCCGAGGCAGTAGGCGGTAGCCTCACCGCAGAATGGCCACCGTCGCTACCCGTTATTTATGCCGACGAAGTCCATTTGCGCAATGCCCTCTCCAACCTGCTCGACAACGCGCTGAAATACGGCGGAGAAAAACCCCGCATCTCACTGCTGGCCTCGCAACACAACAGCCATCTGCGAGTCGAAGTACGCGACGAAGGCCCCGGCATCCCACCCCAATACCAATCCCGCCTGTTCGATAAGTTTTACCGGGTGCCGCAAGGTGATGCACCCCGTATCAAAGGCTTCGGCCTGGGACTGAGCTATGTGAGGCAAATCGCTATAGCCCACGGCGGCAGTGTGGAAATGTGTAGCACTCCCCCTCACGGCAGTGCGTTTGTCTTCTCCGTACCGACACAGAGGGAGGGTGAGAGTGTGTGAGTGTGGGAGGGAGAGAGCGAGAGACAGCTAAACCCAATCGCTAAACTGCGAATGCACTAAACCCAATCGCTAAACGGGTAAGCGGTGAACGCTTACCCTACTAAACAACCCGGGCTATGCCAAAGATATTACTCGTCGAAGACGACAAAACGCTGGGATACGTACTCCAGGCCTACCTCGAAATGAAGGAATTTCAGGTGTCGCTGGCTGCCGATGGCAAACAGGGCCTTACATTGTTCAAAAAACACCCTTTTGACCTGTGCATTCTTGATGTGATGATGCCTGAGATGGACGGATTCACGCTGGCCGCAGAAATCCGCCGTCTCGAACCCGGCATGCCGCTGTTGTTTCTCACCGCGCGTTCGCTAAAAGTCGACAAACTCAGGGGGTTTCACCTGGGCGCCGACGACTACCTCGTCAAACCCGTCGATGAAGAAGAACTCACCGCCCGCATCCATGCGGTGCTACGGCGCAGCCGGCATTCCGGGCAGTCCGAAGCCGAATACCTGGCTATCGGCGCCTACCGCTTCGATGTGCGCAACCAGAAGCTGATTTTCGGCGGCGAAGAACAACTCCTCACCGAACGCGAAGCGCAACTGCTGCGATTGCTGTGCGAACACCGGGAGCGCTTATTGCCGCGCCAATTGGTGCTTAAAATGTTGTGGAACCAAAGCGATTATTTTACGCGAAGGAGTATGGATGTTTTTATTTCGCGCTTGCGCAAATACCTGAGCGGCGATACTTCTATTCATATCGAAAACGTGTACGGCAGCGGATTTATCCTCCGCATCGGCGCCGAAGATGCCGGCGGCTTTACTTCTCCGTGAAAACCTGCGAAAGCACCCTCGCTTTGCGCAGCCGCTTTTCGATGTGTTGTATGATTTTGCCGGCTACGTCGACCCCCGTAATCGTTTCGATGCCTTCCAGTCCGGGGGAGGCGTTGACTTCCATGATCAGCGGTCCGCGCTTGGAGCGCAGCAGATCCACGCCCGCTACGTCGATGCCCAGCGCTATAACGGATTTTTTTACCAGTTCTTCTTCCAACGGACTCAGCCGGGTGGGCGTGGCCGTGGCCCCGCGGTGCAGGTTGGAGCGAAAATCGCCGTTGGCCGCCTGCCTGCACATGACGGCTACTACTTCTCCGGCCACCACAAAAGCGCGCACATCGACGCCCGCCGATTCGCGGATGAATTCCTGCACGATAACCCTTGAGCCCAGGCGGATCATGGCCTCGATGGTACTGGTAGCCTGGTGGTAGTTTTCGGCCAGCAAAACGCCTATGCCGTGGGTGCTTTGCAGCAATTTGATCACTACCGGCATGCCGCCCACTGCGTATAGCAACTCGGGCAGACTTTCCGGTTGGTTGACCAACACGGTCCGCGGCACGGGGATCCCCGCCTGCGTCAGCCGCTGCAGGCAGCGTAGTTTGTCGCGCGACTGCAACAAGGCCCCACTGCCCGCAGTGGAATAAACCCCCATCATTTCGAATTGCTGGATTACCGAGGCGCCCTGCTCGGTAATAGAGGCGCCTATACGGGGAATGATCGCCTGGAGCGACTGCACCTCCTCGCCTTCGTAAATCACCGCCGGACGCTCGTCGAGCCGGAGCTG